>CAIVDM010000148.1 GCA_903904735.1 uncultured delta proteobacterium | reverse complement strand
GGGCTGGGCGAAGCACGAGTGGCGAAAACCGCTCGTTGAGCAACTCGAGCAGCCCGTCTTTCGTGATCCCAAATGGAGGCCCTGCTCCTTCCTTTGTGAGCGAGAGTCCCGGCAATCGATGAGCGTCATCGTCGCTCACGATGAAGAAGTTACCGCACAGATAGCCACCCGGCTTTAGCCACGCAGCTATCCGCTGGGCATAGTCCACCCGCCGCGAGGGATCGAGCGCGCACAGAAACGTGTGTTCGCACACAATATCGACGGGCTCAGGGTTCAGCGTGAAGAAATCCCCAATACAAACCTCAAGACTGCCCCTGCCGGGGATATAAGCGGTTTTATATCTACTTATGAGATCGTGAGCGACTTGATCAGACCATTCAACTCCCACGACTGTAGCGCCCCGCGCGGCAAGCTCTAGAGCGTCCGCGCCACGACCGCACCCCGGTGAGAGCAGCCGCGCCCCTTCAAGGGAAACTCCCAATGCGTCAAGCTCCGCGCAGGCCTCGAGCAGCACCTCAGACGGCGCTCCCAGCTCCCAAGGAGTATCGTCCACCTCAAAACGCCCCTGCCAGTACTCTTTAGATGACCATGGCTTCTTATTACCTTGCTCGTTCATGAAGAGCAGTAAATCCCACCGCACACGAGCTTGGCAATAAGGGTCGTCGCGCTATCGCTTCTTCGAACGAGTGGACAATTTTAGCGTGATAGTACGGGTTGAGCCGCCGGGCGTTCCATCCTGATCGGAGTCGAGAAGGGCTCCCGTGACACCGATCGCGCAGTTTCCAGCGATCTTAACCCGAGCGCTTCCACTGCGTGGCCACGCTGTATCGACCCATTTCTTGCCGCGAAGCTGCTGTGCTTTCAGATACACCTTGTCTCCCTTGAGTGAAGCCTGAACCCGTTGCTGTTTTTTTCTCGGCGCGAGGGACCCACTGTAGCACACCTGCGCGTCGGCTTTCATCGCCTCGCTGTGCGTGACAACGATTGGCATCTTCTTACCGGCCGCGACGCTTGACCAGGTGTATGAGACTCGGCGAGATGTCACTCCTCCACTGCCAGAGCCTTGCGTACCACCACTACCTCCATTACTACCTCCGCCACTAGTAGATCCTCCGCCAGTACCACCACTCCCACCACCTGAGGAATTACCACCTCCAGCGATGTGCCCGAGCGCCCGACTTGCGCTCACGATACCAGGGCTCGCGATCACTCCAGAGAGAGCGGGCAACGGCTTCACGCTCGCCATTAGTACTTGCTTGACCTGTTGCGGTGTGAGGTTTGGGTACTTCGAGAATATCAAAGCAGCGACACCCGATACGTGAGGCGCTGCCATCGATGTTCCGCGCATACTGGTGTAGCCATCATCGATATAGAGACTCGTGATCTCTTCACCAGGGGCCGCCACGTGCACTCGAGTAGCGCCGTAATTTGAGAAATCAGCCAGTTTGCCATGCCTGTCCACGGCAGCGACGGAAACTACATTCGGAACGTCGCAGTTCGCTGGTGACGTGGCGATCCGATCGTTATCCTCACCCTCATTACCCGCCGCTGCCACAAATAAAATACCCGCCGCGTTAAAGGCCGATATATATTCCTTCTCGCTTGGCGCGCACGGACCCGCCCCCCCGAACGAGGCGTTGACCACGCGCACGTTTACCCCACGATTTTTCTGCTTCACGATGTAGTTAGCGGAAGCTAATATCGCGGCGGCAGTAAAAGCGCCGTCCACTCCGGCCCCTGCCTTCGCGCCAAGGATCCGGCTCCTCGGCGCCACTCCGACGACTCCCTCTTGATTATCGCCGGTCGCGGCGATGGTACCAGCAACATGCGTCCCGTGTCCGTGTTCATCATCAGGCGCGCCCGGTGAAAACGGGTTAATCCCGTAGGTGTCATCTATGTACCCATTCTTATCATCATCAACGTTGTTGGATGGAATCTCTCCCACATGAGTGTACATCGATCCCTTTAGGTCCGCATGGTCGAAATCAACACCGGAATCAATCACCCCCACAACAACCCCCTCTCCTCGGCTGAGACTCCACGCCTCAGGCGCGTCGACATCAACATCCACGACTCCGCCCTGTTGTCCGTAGTTGTTTAAGCCCCATAGCGAATTAAAGGCGTAATCATTCGTAGCGTTTCTGACTGGCGAACTTGGCGGCGCCGGCGGAGTGAGAGGCTTTCGAATCGCTGGCGAGTTTAAGGCGATAATATTATTTTGAACGGTGATGGTTCTCTCGTGGACATTTGGGAAGAAATACGAGTCCAGCAAAACCTCGACCCTATAGTTCCCCGCAGGAACTCCCGACACTTTGAAGGCGCCTGCCGAGTCTGTCATCGCCTGAAATGTACCCGCGTTACCCGCGAGTCGAACCCTGGCCCCTGCCACACCACGGGGATCGTAGGCGCTCTGCAATTCAGGATTTATGCCAGCTGAGAAATCATAGAAGGGATCCTCAGTGAATGAAGGTCCCCTGTCCTCATCCCATGGATCTTGCAGGAGCACCGTCACCTTATCCCATGTCTCGCGAGCGACGAGCGCGTCCACGCGACCGTCGCCGTTTATATCTCTCCACAACACCGAGTCATCGGTGAAGTAGCTCGTGGAGCGGTCAAAGAACTTCGGCTGCCACATATCATCAAAAACGCCGCCGTTGTTCAGAATCACTACGAGTCCGCTATACCACGTGTCTGGGCTATCCCAGGTGTCATTGATATTTCCTATAAATCCAAGGTCTGGAACGCCGTCATCGTTGAAGTCATCGAGTGTCATGCTCCGAGCGCTATATATCTTCTGCTCTAGTAGCAGTTCTTCAAACTCAGTCAGGGTAAAATCACCGAATCCCGCTCCTTGAGCTAGACTGGTGGCGAAAAAATGTGAGCCCAGCAAGACGATATCCGGCTTCCCGTCTCGATTGATGTCACTGATTCGGAGCTCCATGTCCAAGTAGTGGTATAGAACCACGCGCTTCTGCGATGAGAATCGACCACCCCCCAGATTAAGATAGTATTCGACGCGCTCCTCATCAGGGGTAAGAACAGGGCTGTCGTACTGCACTAGTCCCACGATATCGTTGCGCCCATCGCCATCGATATCAACTATCTGGAGGTCGTCAAATCTCGATGACAACTGGAGAGTCTGGGTCGTAAATCCACCGTTTCCATCGCTCAGCATCACATAGTACGAGCCCGAGTCGAAGAAGCCGGTTACAATGACGAAATCCTCTCGGTCATCTTCGTTAATAAACCCTTTGCGCACGGTTCTTGGCCGCTCGCTGCCGATACTAGCGATCAGGGTAAGCTGCGCTGCGCGGAAACTCCCATTTCCAGTGCCCTCTCGAATGACGTATCCAAGCATTCGTCGCGAGGGGATCTCATTTGTCTCGAAATGACCGACCGCCACGATGTCGTTAAAACCATCCTTCGGCTGGCTCACGTCAAACACCTCATAGGCATCAGTGACGAAGTTAATATTTTGCCACACGCCCTTTTCATCGACATACCCGACATCAAAGGCTAATTCCTACACCATGCTCTTTGAGATCGTAAGAGCAGCCTCCTCCCCAGCCAACGAGCCTGGACTAAGAACGCCTAAGGTAAGATTAGTCGGTGTCATTCCAGCGGACCGATCACGAAGCCTTCCTTGAACACTAAAATCATCGGTTCGGTAGAGACAATTTGCCTGGATGTATTCGACGCGACTCGCGACATCTGGCGATAGCAACTTACTCTGAATCTGAAGGGGTGATACGTCGCCCTTCACGAATTCCAACCCAGGACTGAGCTCATCGTACGCCTGCATCTTTTTTGCGCTCAAAGCGCTTCGGACAACAGCTTGCGCTGAAACGGATTGCTTTGAGGCGGTTTGATATGAGTCTCGATATTTGATGATGTACTCACCAGGGACCGCGGGACAGTCGAAGAACACCTGCGCGTCCACTCTTGTGCACGGGCTCATAAGCAGAGCGAGTATGAGTATTGTGTTTGAGACGAAAGAATTGAGAATTAGCGCGGCAGCGTGACATCGCATGGCTCTGTTTCCTTTACTCAGGACTACACTGTTGCAAAAACCAGTGAGGGACTAGCACGAGCGACGTGCCATGAGTAACCGAGCGACAAACCTTGCGGGGGCTCTATTTTGATAGAGCCCAGAAGGATAATCGAAAATCCGACACAAATGTTGCTAAAATTGCTGGAGCATACAAAAACTATGGTCTGAACCGATCCCGTATGGCCATATTTTCTGAATCATCTTCCCCATTTACCCGAGAAATCAGATAATATTTCCGATGAAGACAATGAATCGGGACAGTTTTGAGATCGTGGACAGCTCCGGGCACTACCAGGTCATTGCGCGCCCTCAAGGCTACGGCGTGATACGACACCGCGATTCGGGCGAGTCGATGCACTCGGTCAATGAACCCGCCGACGAGGCGAGGAGCCTCTACGTTGAGCAGTCAGGTGCCGTAAAAATAGCCTCGAGTGGCGACACTTGTGCGGTGTGGGACGTCGGTCTCGGCGCGGGAACAAACGCGATGGAACTCATTCACTCATATGAGAGCGCCCCTAGACGAGAGGGGGTGCTACGGCTGACCAGCTTTGAGAACGATTTAACTCCTCTCCGACTGGCTCTCGCTCATCCAGAACTTTTTCCTCATGCGCGTCACGAGGCGCCTCACGCGATATGCTCGGGTGGAACATGGCGCAGCGACGATGGCTCTATCATTTGGGAGCTCTTAGCGGGTGACTTTTTAGACAGACTGGAAGACGCCCCGATCCCGCGGGTGATTTGGTACGATCCGTTCTCGTATAAGGTAAATACTCATCTCTGGTCTGTCGCGGCGTTTCGAGACGTTCTCGCGGCGACGAAAGGCGCGGAGTCATCGCTCTTTACGTATTCAGCGTCAACAGCGGTACGCGCGTCGATGCTATGCGCCGGCTGGCACGTCGGAAGAGGGCGGGGCAGCGGACCCAAGGCTGAAACTACCATCGCCTTCACTCCCCAAGCGGCACTCGCCGTCGATGCCAGGCAATCACTCCTAGGCCGAGACTGGCTCGCTCGTTGGGAACGCAGCGACGCACGGCGCCCGATCGGAGACCTCACGGAGGACTTTGAGAGCGCTATTCGGAACCACCCTCAATTTTTACCATCCTAGAGGTCTTTCTCGGCGATGGGCGCTAACCACTATCCCCATCGCCGAGAAGGAGCTGACTCTCCCGGGCGCGGAACACTACGCCGCCTCAGCGACATCGGGTGAATCAGACTGTTCACCCCCCTCGCAGGCGAGCATTACCGCCAGGACTATCAGGTCCTCGCGACTGCATGGTCTCCCGCTTGAGAAGACCGATATCCCCTCCACTGGCAAGTAATTCTCGTTAATCGCCAGTGTGGTTGGACCCGGTCGTTTCCGTTCTGGGTTCGTCCGTAGAATCATCCTGCGGATCAGTGACGTACCGAGCCTGTCTACCCCGAACATCTCAAGCAGCCACACTGGCTGCTTCGATATCGCGTAATCGAGGCTCGCCGCTAATGACTTAGCGCGTCCCTCGATCGCCGCTGGTTGGAAACGAGCGGCAGTGCGAACCGCTAAGAGCGCGAAGCCCTTTACCGCCGAGGTCCACTGGAATGAACCGGATGCTTTGTGCGCCCCACTCTGCTTACCTCGCACAGAACGCCGCACTTCTCCGGTCATTAATCTAAATTCAACTTCTACCAATTCATCATTTTCAAAAAATAACTTTAGCTCTCTCACAATCGTCTCCATCTCGAAAATTCAAAGTTCTCAGCGCTTTTAAATGAACATGCCCCGTTAAGAAGCCAGCGGCGCCCCTGATAAGGAAGGCTTGTAGTCATATTCACGTGATCGCGGCGGTTCTGAACAATCTTCATAGTTTCCTCTTTTTGTTAAATGCACTGCGTTCAGCCACTCGACCGATCTATCGCGATGTCAGATAGACATGGCGACCACACCGTCGGGAACTGCTCATTACGCTTTTAGTGATTTTCGGGGGGGGGTTTTGAGATTTCTCGCTCTCGAAAACCCGCTCGTTAATCAGCTAACGGGTCTTCGCGAGATCCTAGTGCCTTTAAGGGCACATAGGCGCAAACGACCACGCGAACAACCCGGCGGGTTGATCGAGCCATACGTAACGACACATATGCTGAGAGCAGTGCTTCTTCATAAGAAACTAGTATTGTCAGAGATGAGTTCGGTATTCAACAAAAATCTAGGAGGAGAATTCAGAAATAGATATGTCACACCCTTTGCGAACTGCTCACGAGCGATAAATCGATGGTGACGAGCTCTCATCGAATCGCCTCGCTGGCACGCCTATCGGTCCCCCGCTACGCCGTTTGAACGGCCTCCTGAGCCCGAATTACTCCAAGCGCGTCGATAAGTTAGCGCCGTTAAGGTGAGGCTAAGCGCGAAAAGATAGACCTGAAACGCCGAGTTCTCCACATTCCACTCTGGTATAGCCGGAACGTTTAATAAGAAGATCGGAATGCCCATTAAGTATGTGATACGGGTCTCGGTCTCAGGATGTGTCCACGCCTTTACGATAATCGGAATCGACGCCAAGAGATCGGCGAGCACTAGAAACAGGATCGCCCCTGTCGGCGAGTCCATTCCAAGCCAAATATAAAATGAGAATAGACTGGTAATCGCGCAAGCGTAGTCAAACCATCCCAGTCGCCAATAACTCAGCGGATTAAGAAATGAGCAGAGAAAAATTATGAGTGGAAAGAACCCAGCCAAGAAGGCGCGCAAAACCACCCATAGGTCAGCACCATTCAACGCCGCGATAAACGCCCCCGCTAAAGGAGCGAACGCCCACAACGCCCACGACATTCGATTCGGCTTTGTAGTTCCGCGCAACGTGTCACGAATATAGACAGTGGAGCCGATGGCGCAGAGAATGGCACTGACTAATACAAGGATGTGCCGCCACTCCATTTGAATCGTCCCATAAAAAAACAGGGGGTCTCTTTCGAGACCCCCTATCCTGACTAACTACGCTTTACGCGAAGTCACTTAGAACAAGCCTTGCAGACTCTCAAGCGAGGTCTGGTTCATCTTGTAATCGTTCTGAGGTCGCTTCTGCTCCTGAGCCTCCTCTCCGTCTACCGCGACGTGTCGAGCGGCGTACGCCTCAACACCCGACCCAGCCGGGATGAGACGACCCATGATCACGTTCTCCTTGAGTCCTCGGAGGTGATCAACACGTCCTGACACAGCGGCCTCGGTGAGCACCTTCGTGGTCTCCTGGAAGCTGGCTGCCGAGATGAACGAGTCGGTCGAGAGCGCCGCCTTGGTGATACCAAGGAGGAGCGGCTCGTAGGTCGCTGGCTTTCCACCGTTAGCCACCACTCGCTGATTCTCATCTACGACTCGGTAACGCTCGACGTTATCACCAACGAGGAAGGAGCTATCTCCAAACTCGCTCACCTTCACACGCTTCAACATCTGGCGAACGATAACCTCGATGTGCTTATCATTGATACGCACACCTTGGAGTCGGTAGATTTCCTGCACTTCGTTAACCAGGTAACCAGCGAGAGCCTTAACTCCCTCAATACGAAGGATGTCGTGCGGATTAACCGCTCCGTCGGTGAGAACCTCACCTGCCTTCACCCGGTCAGCACGTTGAACTACAACGTGCTTTGTCTTCGCGACGAGGTACTCACGAGGCTCTCCAAAATCGGGAGTAACCACGATCTTTCTCTTACCGCGAGAATCATCACCGAAATCAACGACACCATCGACGTCGCTGACTACAGCTGGATCCTTCGGCTTACGAGCCTCGAGAAGCTCCACAACTCGTGGTAGACCTCCGGTAATATCCTTGGTCTTCGTGGTCGCGCGCTCTCTCTTAGCGATGACGTCACCGGCATCGATATCAGAGTTGTGCTCGACAACAAGGCGTACTCCTACAGGTACGTTGTATACGCGAGTATCACCATTCTCACCATGAATCACGATACGCGGCCGGAGATCGCTGCTCTTGTCCTTCGCCTGAACGATTTCTCGCTCCACGAATCCAGTGCGCTCATCCGTGCGCTCCTCCATGGTGTGCTCGCTTACGTCAACCCATTCGACGCGACCAGCTAGTTCGCTCAAGATCGGAATCGTGAACGGATCCCACTCAGCCATCAATGCTCCAGGCTTAACCTCTTGACCCTCTTCCACACGGAGTCGCGCTCCGTATACAAGCTGATGACGCTCGCGCTCACGACCGTCGGTCTTATCCACGATCAAGAGATCGCTTTTGCGGCTCATTACCACCGAGGTTCCATCACGACGGCGCGCGAGACGTACGCCATCAAAAGCGACATTTCCAGCGTACCTAGCTTCGAGAGAGGTCGACTCAGCTCGTCCGAGCGCGGCTCCTCCGATGTGGAACGTTCTCATCGTAAGCTGTGTTCCTGGCTCTCCGATCGACTGCGCCGCTATTACGCCCACAGCCTCTCCGATGTTGACCAAGTGTCCTCGCGCGAGGTCTCGACCGTAACAAAGGGCGCATACACCACGCTCTGACTCACAGGTGAGCACGGAGCGGATGAGAACCATATCGAGTCCGGCGTTAGCGATTTTAGCCGCCAACTCCTCATCGATCTGCTGACTGCGAGCCACCAAGATATCATTCGTAATCGGATCACGAATATCCTCCGCGGCGACACGTCCGAGGATTCGGTTCGAGAGAGATTCGATCTCCTCTCCACCCTCTACCAGCGCCGACATCTCAAGACCCTCTAACGTTCCGCAATCTACCACGGAAATTATACTGTCCTGCGCTACGTCTACCAGCTTTCGGGTCAAGTAACCCGAACTAGCTGTCTTTAACGCGGTGTCCGCGAGACCCTTACGCGCTCCGTGCGTCGAAACGAAGTACTGGAGAACCGTCAGACCCTCTCGAAGGTTAGCCTTAATCGGCTGCTCAATGATCGAGCCGTCTGGCTTAGCCATGAGTCCTCGCATTCCTCCAAGTTGACGAATCTGCTGGCTCGAACCACGCGCTCCAGAATCCGCCATAATGAAGATCGGGTTGAACGATGGGCCACGCTTGATCTCACCAGAATCGCTCTTGAACTCCGTTGAGGAGATCGTCTCCATCATGTCGTTAGCGATTCTATCACCCACGTCTGACCAGATATCGATTACTTTGTTGTATCGCTCTCCAGCGGTAACGAGACCCTCACGATACTGCGTGTCGATCTCCGCCACCTTACCGTCCGCCTCAGCGAGGAGTGGCTTCTTCGCGTCTGGAATAACCATGTCGCCGATACCAATCGAGATACCGGATATCGTCGCGAAGTAGTAACCGTTGTCCTTGAGCTTATCAGCCAAGAGCACCGTCGCCTTGTTACCAGCGACTCGGAAACACTCATCGATCAGTTGCGAGATCTCCTTCTTCTTCATCACCTTGTTGAAGTGCGAGAATGGAAGCACCTTCGGGCAAAGATGATAGAGAAGCGTGCGACCCACGGTCGTTGCCACCAATTCACCATCGATTCGAACACGGACCTTAGCTTGGAGATGCGTCTCTCTCGACTGCCATGCCAACCAAACCTCATCTGGATTTGAGTAGCACTTGTTCTCGCCTAGAGCGAATGGACGCTCACGCGTCATGTAGTACAGACCAAGAACGATATCCTGTGACGGAACGATAATTGGCTTACCGTTCGCTGGGCTCAAGATGTTGTTCGTCGACATCATCAAGACGCGCGCCTCAACCTGCGCCTCAATAGATAGCGGTACGTGAACAGCCATCTGGTCGCCGTCGAAGTCAGCGTTGAACGCCGTACATACGAGCGGGTGAAGCTGAATCGCCTTTCCTTCAATCAGGATCGGCTCGAAGGCTTGCATACCGAGACGGTGAAGCGTCGGAGCTCGGTTGAGAAGAACCGGATGCTCGCGAATTACCTCATCGAGGATATCCCAAACAACGGGCTTCTCCTTTTCAACCATCTTCTTGGCGCTCTTGATGGTGGTAACGTATCCACGCTCCTCGAGCTTGTTGTAGATGAACGGCTTGAACAACTCGAGCGCCATCTTCTTTGGAAGACCGCACTGATGGAGTCGAAGCTCTGGTCCTACGACGATTACCGAACGACCGGAGTAGTCAACACGTTTTCCGAGGAGGTTCTGACGGAATCGTCCACCTTTTCCTTTGAGCATATCGCTCAAGGACTTCAACGGACGCTTGTTCGGGCCAGTGATCGTACGACCACGTCGACCGTTGTCGAAGAGAGCGTCAACCGACTCTTGAAGCATGCGCTTCTCGTTTCGGATGATGATATCTGGGGCGTTGAGCTCCAAAAGTCTCTTAAGACGGTTATTTCTGTTGATTACACGACGGTACAGATCGTTAAGATCCGACGTCGCGAAACGACCACCATCAAGCGGAACGAGCGGTCGGAGGTCCGGTGGGATGACTGGAACGACCGAGAGAATCATCCACTCAGGCTTGTTGCCGCTTTGCTGAAATGAGGTGAGAACCTTGAGTCGCTTAGCGAGCTTCTTCTTCTTCGCCTCAGAGGTTACCTCTCGCATCTCCTCACGCAACTCCGCGCAGAGAGGATCGACATCGATCGCGCGAAGAAGAGTGATGATAGCCTCAGCGCCCATTCCGGCATCAAAGCTTGATCCGAACTCCTCACGAGCGCTTCTGTACTCACGCTCAGTTAGAAGTTCTCCCATCTTGAGGTTTGACTTACCAGCGTCTGTGACCACGAAGGCCTCGAAGTAGAGAACCTTCTCCAAGTCGCGGAGCGTTAAGTCGAGGATGTTTCCGATTCGGCTCGGCAAGCTCTTCAAGAACCAGATGTGGGCCACTGGACAAGCCAGCTCGATATGCC
>CAIVDM010000147.1 GCA_903904735.1 uncultured delta proteobacterium | reverse complement strand
TGAGTCGTTTGACCCATATCCATTTATTCTTCTTAACCTAATTCTTTCCTGCCTCGCCGCTATTCAGGCCCCAATAATCATGATGAGCCAGAATCGCCAAGAGGTGAAAGATCGGCAAAGGGCAGAGTATGATTATCGGATCAACCTAAAGGCTGAGCTCGAGATCCGACATCTTCACGAAAAAGTAGATCACCTCTTGAAGCATCAATGGGAGCGACTTGTCGAGATTCAGCAGATCCAGATTGAGATCCTCAGTGAATTAATGAAGCGAGAAAAAAGTCGCTAATAGGGATGAGCTGCCGAGACAGGCGTATGTCTTCACGACCGCGCTGAGCCCGCCCCGGCGCTCTTTTCCGGCGTGAGAGGCGCCGTCGAATTATTAGCGCTTAGCATTCTCAGTCGCCGTCGTTTCGTATACTCTCTTCAGCATGAAAATCAGACGCGCCAATGATCGTGGATTAACGGATATAGGCTGGCTCAAGAGTAGACACTCTTTCTCTTTCGGTGACTACTATGATCCGCGCCAGATGGGTTTCAGGACCTTGCGGGTAATCAACGACGACTGGGTTGCCGCTGGAAAGGGTTTCGGCATGCACGGGCATCGTGACATGGAGATCCTGACGCTTGTGTTGCAAGGCGAGCTTGAACATCAGGATAGCCTCGGGCACAAAGAGGTGCTCCGTCCTGGGGAGGTCCAAGTGATGAGCGCGGGCAAGGGAATCCGCCACAGTGAATACAATCCATCGAACGCGAACGCGGCGCATTTCCTCCAGATCTGGATCGAGCCACACACGATGGGGATCGCTCCCCGCTATGAACAGCGCCCTTTTCCTTTGAGTGAGTGTGACAACTCGTGGTGCTGTTTGGCTGGTCCCGGCGCTCGAAAGGATGGCTCCTTTGAGATCTTTCAGAACACTTCCGTCTTCTACGGTATCGCGCGACCTGGGGGAAGCCTCAGTCATGTCGTGAAGGATGATGGAGCGGTCTGGCTTCACGTTATCGAGGGCGAGGTAGTCGTGAATGGCTCAAACCTCAAGACAGGTGACGCTGTCTCTAGCGAGGGAGCTTCCGAGATAGAATGTGTCAGTACGTCAGACGAGAGTTCGCTACTTCTCTTCTCTCTCTGACCTTATCGACTCAGTTCTTTCATCACGATGTTACTCATAATCTCGCTCGTACCACCTCCGATTGGCATCAGACGCAGATCTCTCCACCACCGCTCTGGAATGAACTCGGTTGTGTATCCGTATCCACCGTGGATTTGAATCGCTTTGTCGGCGATCCACACCGCGTCGTCACACACCATGCGTTTGGCGGCAGCGACAAACACTCGACAGTCTTTGCCAGTGATTAAAAGATCGAGGGCGTGATGTGAGATCGCCTCCGCTAACGCTATCTTTCGTCGCATTTCGCTCATGTACCGAGCTAGGATCGGGAAGGCGCCAATCTTTTTGCCGAACGCCTCACGCTGTTCGCTGTAGAGGAGCGCGGCCTCGTAACATTTGCGCGCGCCCGCGAGCGACGTGAGGGTGAGCATGAGCCGTTCCCAATTAAGGTTGGCCGCCGCTTGTGACCATCCATCACCCACAGTACCGAGGACCGCACTGTCATCGACCTCAACGTCCTCGAACACGAGTTCCGCCGTGTCAGACGCGTGCCATCCGAGCTTGTCGAGCGTTCGCGACACCTTGAATCCTTTGGTTTTAGCGTCAACGACAAAGGTGGTAAATCCCGCGTATCCCGCGGAGGGATCTGTCTTGGTCAAAACGAGAATATAGTCCGCGCGAGCGCCATTAGTGATAAATGTCTTTGAGCCGTTGATAAGCCACCGAGAACCCTTGCGAGTGGCTACGGTGCGTATTCGAGCCAGGTCGCTACCAGCGCCCGGTTCCGTGAAGGCGTAGGCGCCGATCGCCTCACCGGTCATGGCGCGAGGAAGCCAGTGTTTCTTCGCCACTTCTGAACCAAACTTCTCAAGGCCATGACTAATGACCAGCGAGTGCATATTAACAGCGACAGTTAGCCCAACGGAGGCCAGCTCCCCGAACGCCTCACACCAGGCGCCCGCTAGTTTATAGTCACCTCCGACACCGCCGTATTCCTCAGATATGAGCAAACCGAGGTATCCCTGTTTGCCGAGCAGCGTAAAGACCTCGTTCGGGAAGTGTTTAAGCTTCTCCCATTCAGATACTTTTGGCGCCAGTTCCGTCGCGACCAACTTCGAGACGGAGTCGATAAAAGCTTCCTGTTCAGCGTAATAGGGGGATGGGCGCATTTATAACCTCTCCGCGATAACCTCAGCGATGTCTTTGACGTCGAGTTTAGCTTCGTTATTAGTCAGTTTAACGCCGTCCTCCATCATCTGCATACAGAAAGGACAAGCGGTCGCCACGGTCGACGCCCCAGTGTCAGCCGCCTCAGCGGCGCGAATCGAGTTAACTCGCTCGCCTATCTTGAGATCCATCCAGAAATGACCTCCTCCCGCGCCGCAGCAGAGTCCCTTTTCCTTGCTACGCTCCATCTCAATGATGTTAAGCCCCTTTACGGCTTTAAGAGTTTTTCGTGGAGCGTCGTACTCGTCGTTATAGCGACCAAGGTAGCAGGGGTCATGGAATGTCACATCTTTCATGGCGCCTTCCTTGAGTGGGATCTTGTCCTCGGCGAGGAGTCGTTTCAGTAGCACTGAGTGGTGGATGATCTCAGGCTCTCGACCCTCACCAAGATTCCCGAATTGCGGGTATTCATTCTTAATCGTGTTGAAGCAGTGTGGACAATTCGCCACCAGATACTTAAACGACACCGATTTCAAGAGTTCGATGTTTTGCTTCGCGAGAGTTTGAAAGATATTCTCCTCTCCGAGACGACGCGCCGGATCTCCGGTGCATCCCTCCATCGAGCCGAGAACGCCAAAGGAGAGCTCCGCCTTCTGCATAATAGCCACGAGCGCTTTCGCTATCTTTTGCTTGCGAGGATCGAACGCCGACACGCATCCAACCCAATACAGATAATCGACAGCGTCACCGGGTTGCAAAAGCTTCACTCCCAGGCCATCGAGCCACTTTGAACGATCCTCGGGTGGGCCGTATGGGTTTCCGCGACTCTCCAGTGAACGCAAGGTGCCTTGAGCCTCTTGGGGGATCTGTCCCTCCATCATCGTCATGTGGCGCCGATTGCCGACGATTTGATCCACATGGTTGATACCAACGGGGCAAGCCTCAACGCACGCCATACAGGTGGTGCAAGACCAAAAGGCGTTGGGGTCGATGACATCTCCCGAGATTACCGCGTCCGCGTTTCCACCGAGGGTCCTGACGGAGTTCTGCACTCCGACATTTTGCGCTCGATAGGTTCCGTCCGCTTTATAGGCGGTCCCTTCCTGTCGGAGCGCGTTAACCGGTAGGAGCACGTTCGTTGACAAATATCGATCGAGTGACGATCCCATGGCCACGCCACTTTCGTGTTCCTTAAGCGCGCCCTGCGAGTGCAAGGCGAAGGCATGGTTACGAGTGTCGAGAATTATCCACTTCGGTGAGAGAGGTTTGCCTGAGATATAGGCGGGACAAACATCCTGACATCGACCACATTGCGTACACGCGTCGAGATCGAGAAGGTTCTTCCATGAGTAGTTCTTAATCGTGCCGAGACCAAGCGAGAATTCCTCCCCGCTCTCCATGAGCTTCTCCAGATCTCCTATGAAAGGTAAGGCTCCCTTCGGTCGCTTCGTGCGAGAGAAGAAGAGGTTTAGCGGGCTCGTCACCATGTGGAAAAATTTTGTGTAAGGAAAAAGCGCGACGAACGTATAGACGGTTAACGTGTGAAACCACCACGTGGCGAAGTGAAGCTGACGAGCGCGATCGTAGGGGAGAAACCATGACGCCTTGGCGACGAGCCAGCCAGCGGGTGAATAGAGCGCCCACGGATCGTTGGTGGCGTGAATTCGAAGCCCCTCCAGGACGTAGCCTTGAATAACGAGCACCGCGAGCATCCAGAGTATGTAGTTATCGTTAGAGGTGTTGTGAACCAGATCCGCCTGTTGTAGGTGTCGTCGGTACCAGAAATAAAGCACTCCGCCGAGCAGCAGCACGCCAAAGACATCACTGAATATCGTCACCCAGAGATAGAATGTCCCCTGGTAGATTTTGATGCCAAGATCGTGATGTATGAACACCATCGTGGTGGTGAACAAGAGAACAAGAAATCCGAGATACACCAAAAGGTGCGCCATCGCCGCGCCGCCGTTGCCGCGGGCTACTTTGCGCTGAAAGAGACCTGATTGAATGATATCATCAAGCCGCCACAGCCAGCTCCCCGTGTACTCGGTCGCTGATTGTCCTGAGCGCCAGAGTAGAGTCCGTTGGTAAATACCGTTGAAGCCGATGGCTAGCGCCACTACCAGAAGCCCATACAACCCTATGACATTAGGCAGGGTATTGAGATTCCACATTATTTCGCGTGTTGCATTCATGCTCGGTACGTTATCGACAACGGGCCTGCTGCACCAGCGGTCTTCGTCATGGACGGTGGGGGGAGAGGCTGGCAAAATTTCATAAAGAATAACGACTTAGCTTACTGTAAGTGGTTGATATTGCGATATTTACGAGATGTTTTTTGACAACGAGGGCCTTGACCCTCCAGAATCATAGGTATGGCACCCCCTGAACCTGACCCTGCGACTCCTGGCTATTCGTTCTGCCGTCTAATTATCTGGGCTCTCGATATTCGAGTACGCCGCCTCGGAGCTGCGCTCTGAGATAACGGCCATGACAGTCGAATCTTCTGACATTCCATTGTTTGCTCTGTGCGCGCTCGCCCTGCTTGTGGTTGTGGCGCTCTATATGTTTTTCGTAGCCGCGTCCCTGGGATTGGCTCGAGGTAAGATCGCGCGACTGGAGGAGATGGAGGAACAAGGGATCTTCTGCGCCTCTCGAGCGCTCGCGCTCCTGCGCGACGCTGATGACTTTCTATTATATGCCCAGTTTGGACGGGTGCTGACCTCGATCGCAAGTGGATTCATGTTGGCGGTCCTCTCGTTTGTATTCTCTGACCGTACGCCGGAAGGGGGATTGCAGATACATTGGGCGATAGCGATATCTCTCTATGTCGTATTAGCGGCGACGATTCTTCTCGTGGTTCAGATCGTCAAAGCTATCTCGATGCAGTATCCTGAGCGCGTTTTATGTGCTGCCGCGTTGCCGCTTGATTTCCATAGTTGGTTATGTCGTCCCTTCCTGCTTACGCTTAGACGAGCCCTTAATGGGGTGCTCGCGCGGTTTAACCTGAGGGCGCCAAACGAGCGAGATGTGACGATCTCATCCGAGGATCTCGGGGAGATAGTGGAGAAGAGCGCCGCCGCCGGCTCGCTTGAGAAAGAAGATCGGCGTCTGCTGCGAGGTGTCGCCGAGCTATCGGAGCGAGTGGCGTATGATGTCATGACCTCTCGCAAAGATGTGATCTGGATTCGTGATGCCGCGAGCATCGCCGATGTCGTGAAGACCTTTCGAGAGGAGTCGGTGTCGCGGTTGCTTGTGTGTGGAACGGATCTCGATGATGTTCGAGGGGTTCTCCTCGTTAAGGACTTACTTGAGTTTGTTGGCAAGACGCCAGAGGCTCATAGTTGGCGTAAGCTCATCCGCCCGGTTTATCGAACTCCTGACACAAAGGTAGTGCGGGATCTTCTCGCTGACATGCGAGCGAAGCAGATCCATTTTAGTGTTGTCACTAATGAGCACGGAGAAGTAGCCGGGATCGTTACGTTAGAGGATCTCCTTGAAGAGCTAGTTGGAGAGATCTTTGATGAGTTTGATAATCCGCAACATGAGTTGCCGACCGTTGTTGAGACGAAAGGCGAATTCGTGGTGGCGGGCGAGACCTCAATTTCAGAGGTGGAGAGTCTGTGTGGCATTGATCTTCCCGATGGCGAGTACCAGACCGTAAGTGGCTTCGTGCAGGAACGCCTCGGACGTATGCCCGTTGAGGGGGATTCGTTTAGCGAGGATAGTATCACCGTCACTGTATTAGAGGTGTGTGATCGAAGGGTGGTGAGACTTTCGCTTCGTAAGCGTTCAGGAGAGTCCGATATACTGACGACAGAAGAGCTTTCGGCGCTTCCCCCACAGGCCGCATTCTCCAAATAAACACATACCGAGGCCGTGTCGCGCTTAATAAAAGCTCGCAATATTAACTAGTTGGGCGATGTTAGGTTGGGCCTGGCATATAATTCCTGATGCGCTCGCGTTTGGATTTTTCCTTGCTGGTCCCAGGAATCCGTTGATCGCCGCTGGGCATCTAACCGTAGAAGCAGAGATGTGCGTATGTTTCAGTGACGCCTCTGACGCATCCTATTTGTAGGACTGGTTTTTTCGAAGGTAGCAATGGAGTCCGATTCAATACTTCCGACGCAGAGCGAGCCGGCTCAGGAGAAGGCTTCAGAAAAAGTGTCGTCGCCCGCCGTGACTCCCGCTGCCGTCACCGCTAATTCGGCGGGAGCGCGAGTTGAGGTAAGCGCTCAGACAATTACGCGAATGATGGGCATCGCGTCGACCACCGATCTAAAGCTTCTCGAGGGACGGCTTGACCTCCTCACCTCCAAGGTGTCGAGCATGGCTCTTAAGCTCGATCGTGTCTTAACGATGCTTGGGTCAGTGCCAACACCGAGTGATATCGGACGCCTTGAGATACAACTGGGCTCATTAAAGTCTATGCTGCGAGAAGCCCTTGAGTCGGTTAATTCGAGCCGCGGATCCTCCCAGGCTGAATCACCCAAAGCCGCGGATGAACAGAGCCGTAAACTGGTTGAGGGAATTCGCTCCAGCTCTGAGTCCTAATTAAGTTTCATTACTGTAGTTTTTCATCGGAGAGATAGAATCATGGGAAGAAGAAAGTCGACGGATCGAATCGATGTGTTCGCTGAGGCGTCGTCACCACTTCGGAGTAAGATTGAAAAATCTCGATCTAAAAAGGGGAATTATGTTCTCGACCTTAAGGTCAATAGCCCCGCCTCGATGAGCTATCTTGGAGTCGAAGGGCTCGATTCCGCTCCGGCTATCGTTCGGCTCTCAAAAGTGAAGGGGCTCGATGTTATCGCGATAACCGATCTCTACAGTGGCGAGTTCATTGATCGCATGAAAGCGGCGGCGGAGGGTTCGCCTCTCACCGTGATACCCGGCGTGAGTTTGCGCTGCAAGATAGGGGCCTGCGATGAGGTTATTCTGACATGTCTTTTCCCGGAGTCCACGACGAGCGGGGATATAGGCTCGTTTCTCACGGCGCTTGATGTGCCAGTGACCGCGCGAGGTAGCGTTGACTATATCTTAACGCGCACGCTTGATAAGGTCTTGCACACCCTGGACTCGTTCAACGGTGTGGCGATTCCGAGCCGGATAGATAAGACCCCCAACCGGATGTCCGTATTGGGAGAGCTTGTAGAGACCTATGGTTTTCGTGGCTTCGACCTGGCATACGTCGATTCACAACACGTTTTCAAAAAGCGGTGGCCAAAAATAAAGTTCCATTTATTCTCATTCTCGGACGCGAACGCCTTGGCGCAGATCGGAAGCCGTATCGCTCGAGTTCGGCTCGCCACCCCAGGTTTCGCTGGAATTAAAGAGATAATAGCACGCGAACAGCAGGCGTAGTTGGCTTTCCTGGCATCAGCAGAGTCGTTTCGCGGTCATTTACGCTCTCTAGCCGCTAATAACACATCTCCCAAAAAGCTCTGAATCGGGGCATACTCCCGTTGCACGGTCCGATTAGCGGGCGAGGCTTTTTATGGGTGGGGAATATGCGAAGCAATCTACTTCAGCGCGCCGGGCGTCTATGTTGCGCGTTATTAGCTCTTGCGATCATCTCGTGCCGAGCTTCGGTGGCGCCTGACGCTGGCTTTATCGAAAATCCAGAAGTGCTCAAACCAGACTCGAAGCTCCCCTTTGACGCGGTATGGCTCAAAGAGGGCGTCGACCTAAGTAAGTACAATAAGGTGTACATCGCTCCCATCGATACTACCCATCTCTTGAAGCTTGACTGGTGGGATCGAGCTAATGTCGCTCCCGGTTCAGAGCAAGCTCAGGCACAGGATCTTACCAATTACTTTCGAGAAAAGCTAATTAAGGAGTTTACGACAAATGACCGCAAGAAGTTCACGGTCGTTGATAAGCCAAGCCCCGATGCGTTGTCGGTAGAGCTCGCGATTGTCGAGGTCGTGCCGACGAAGGTCTGGCTCAACGCGATCGGATATATCGCTATCGGCGCTCTGTCGAGTGGAACGACGGCGTTCGAGGGAAGGTTGCGAGATGGGAAAACTAACGAAATAATCGCTGAGTTTAAGGACCGAGAGCACGGTCAGATCGACATTGTGAGCATCGCTGACTTGACGTGGTATAAGCACTCAGAGCACACGATTCGAATCTGGAGTGAGGAGATCGCGCACCTCTGTTACCGGGCGCCGGACGAGGCTATCTCGCCGATGTCCACGGTGACGCTTCGGCCCTGGTAAGACGGGAGTCGGTCATGAAGTATTGGTTGGCGAAGACGGAACCAGATGTGTACTCAATCGATGACCTAGCGCGCGACGGTAAGACGTTGTGGACAGCCGTACGCAACTATCAAGCCCGCAACTTCCTCAGGGAGATGAAGCGAAAGGATCGCGTGTTAATCTACCACTCGAACGCGGAGCCTCCGGGCTTGGCTGGCATAGCCGAGGTGAGCGAGGAGGATATGGCGGACCCAACGCAGTTCGACAAAGCTGGAGAGTACTACGACCCCAAGGCGACACGAGAGCAGCCGCGCTGGTTCTGTCCAGAGGTTAGGTTCGTGAAAAAGCTTCCTGAGCTGGTATCTCTCGACCGACTGCGCCTCCACAAGTCCCTTGTGGGATTGCTTTTACTGCAAAAAGGCTCCCGATTAAGTGTCATCCCTGTATCTAAAGAGCACTTTCATGCGATGCTCGAATTGAGCAAGGTAAAGTGATGTTTAGGCAGTAGGAATGCGAGAGAATATATCCATAAAGAGCCCCGCGGAGATCGAACTGATGCGGGAGGCGTGTCAGGTAACAGCCACGATCCTCGATGAGGTTGGAGCTATTATCCGTCCTGGTATGAGCACCGAGGAGATAAATACCTTTGTGCACAGACGAACGCTTGAGTTGGGAGCGATCCCGTCACCACTCAACTACAAAGGGTTCCCCAAGTCTGTGTGTGTCTCCCCCAACGACGTCATATGCCATGGCATACCATCTCAATTCGTTTTGCTGCAGCGTGGTGACATCGTGAACGTGGATGTCACTTGCTACAAGAACGGATTTCATGGCGACTCTAGCAGAATGTATTTTGTGGGAGGCGCTGAAGCGTGTTTACCCGAGGCACAGGCGCTCGTTGACACCGCCAAGAAAGCTCTCTTCGCGGGTATATCAGCGGTTAAGCCTGGCAACAGAATAGGGGATATTGGAGCGGCGATTCAGGATTTCATCGATTCCACTGGGAAGCATTTCGGAATAGTGCGCGAATATACTGGACACGGTTTAGGAAGAGAGTTTCATGAGGCGCCACAAGTGATTCATACCGCTCGCGCAGGTAGTGGCGCTCCGATTAAGGCAGGTATGACGTTTACGATTGAGCCCATGATTAACGCTGGGTCGGCTAAGACCTCGCTGTCGACGATCGATGGATGGACCGTGCGTACCGCTGATGGATCTCTCTCGGCGCAGTGGGAGCACACGGTGCTCGTGACGCAGGATGGTTGTGAGTTGATGACCGCGAGCCCCGCGGGGTTGTTTTAGCCAATAACCGTGAAGGCGAGCGGATAGTGGTGTTATGTAGCCATAACTTTTCATCAGGGGGCGCGCTCAGTGAATAATTCAGCAGGCGACTCTTCGAAGCGTCCGATTCGTGTTCGGGCAGCCGACATCTCTTGTTGCAACGGAATAGCCCATGTCCACGTTGAGTCGTGGCGAACCACCTACCGTGGGCAGGTGCCCGACGACCATCTCGATCGATTATCCGCCTCAGAGCGAGCTAAGGTTTGGGAAGCGGAGATAGCGCGAGAAGGTAGTGGCGTGTTCGTGGCTGAGGATCGTGACTCGATTTGCGGGTTTATAAACTTCGGAGCATCTCGGGATGACGACGCGGATACTCATACAGGCGAGATTTACGCGGTATATCTTTTGTCTGAGGCGCAGGGCGCAGGCGTTGGGCGCAAGCTCTGGGAAGACGCTATTCAGGATTTAAGGAAGCGAGGTTTCAACACGTGCGTGATATGGGTGCTAGCTACTAACCGCCCGGCTATCGGCTTCTACGAGCGGATGGGCTGCTGTCCTGATGGAGCGACGAAATCAGAGAGTATTGGGGGCAAAGAGCTGACAGAGCTTCGATATCACGTCAGTTTGATGTGACGATCGCCGAAGCTCTATCCCGACTTTGTGTCCCTGAGATTAGCCTAATTTAGCGGTTTGGTTGGTCCCGCGAGGCACCATCGAGCAAGTGGATCGTTAGTCGAGTTCGGAACGTCCGACAACTTCGCCGTCATGCGTGTTACACGCTTAAAGAGGGTGGAGTATCCGGAGGCTCCTAAGCAATGAACCTCAGCGTCACCAGCCTCGTTTTCCACTGGGATGATCGCTTGTACTTTGAACGCGCTGCACTTCAGAAGCGCTAACACATCTCGCTCGTACGGGGTGCATCCGTTGATTCCGGCTGGTGGCCATCGATCCTTGTTCTCTCGGTCTCGAACCACCACGCTAAACACGTCTTTGTACTTTCCAGATAAAATGACAGCGGCTTTCCTTCCGCACTCTTTAACCGCTGGACGATATTGAACAACCGTCGGAACGTCCTTAGCGCACACGCAGGGCTTGAAGACACCACCCTGACAATAGCTCGGCTTTTTCTTGGCTCTCGGAGCGAGGCGCTCCGACATTATCTCTTCGATTGTCCAGACGCGCTTTGAGGTAGTGGCCTGCGCTACTGTTTCGCCTAAGGTCGTGACCATAAGACCACATACCGCGATAGTTAAGAGAATGAGACGCTTCATAAATCTTGCCCCCTGAAAGGATCATGACGGCAGAAGCATACTCAACTCTATTTCGGTGGTCCAGCACGCCGTCGGACAAAATTAAAGCGCTAGCGCTGGGGCGCAAGTCTTTAAGGACAACGGGAGGTTACTCCTCCTCGCTGCCGCTTGAGTCTCGAAGGATAGCGAAACGCTCCATGCCCTGTGACTCAACCACGAAGCGGAAACCCTTCTTTGGATCTCCCTTCTCAGTGGCGGCGCGGAAGTCGTCGATGGACGCGACATCCTTACCATTAATGCTCACAATGACATCTCCCACCTGCAGATCGGCGTCAGCCGCGAGTCCTTGGGGGTCGATCTGAGTGATAACCAGCCCCTTGGGTCGTCCCGATCGTGGCTTGCGAGGTGAGCTCTCGTCGAACTCCTCCACAGTCATGCCGAGATCCTCAACTGACCCTTCCTCTCGGGCTTCTGCCTCTATTACTTGTGAGGGGAGCTCCCCGATTGTCACGGAGCGAGTCTCGGTCTTTCCGTTTCGTATGAAAATAAGCTCTGTTGAAGTTCCAGGCTTGATTGCCGCTACCATGTTGCGAAGTTGGTTTACGTTCTTGATCCTGGTTTTGCCAAGTTGAACGATGATATCGCCCTGTTGGAGTCCGGTCTTTTTAGCCGGACCTTTTGGATCGACGTGACCTACCAGAGCTCCTTCTGTCTCGGTGTAGTTGAATGATTTGGCGAGATCTTCTGTTAGGTTCTGAATGCCAACGCCGAGCCATCCACGCGTTACCTTGCCATTCGATATAAGGCTGTCGAGGACTTGTTTGGCCATATTAATCGGAATCGCGAAGCCGATTCCCATGTAGCCGCCTGACTTGGAAACGATGGCGGTGTTGATGCCCACAACCTCACCGCGGAGGTTGACGAGGGGGCCACCGCTGTTGCCGGGGTTAATAGCCGCGTCTGTCTGGATAAAGTCCTCATACTGAGCTCCTCCCGAAAGCGCGCGTCCCTTAGCGGAGACGATGCCCGCGGTGATGGTGTTATCGAGGCCAAAGCTCGCTCCGGCAGCTACTACCCACTCACCAATCTTTAGTTTTTCTGAGTCGCCGAGCTTTGCTGGTTTCGGTAAAGCCTCTTTGACTTTGATCTTGATGACCGCGAGGTCAGTCCTGGGGTCAGTGCCCACCACTTTAGCTTTCACGGTGCGGTCGCCGTTGATACGAACGCTTACCTCATTGCTCTCGCCAATGACGTGATTGTTGGTCAGAATATGTCCTTGCTCATCAACGATTACTCCAGTCCCCAAACCTCGTTGTGGAGTCGGTGCCATCTTGTCGAAGAAGTCCTCGCCAAAGAAGTCCTTGAGTGGATCTTTGCCCTTTGGTGTCTTACCCTTCTTTGGCTTGCTCTCGGTAGAGATCGTAACCACTGACGGAGTAATCGTTTCGGCGACGTGCTCGAAAGCCTCCGATAATTCGTTCGCTATACGAGCTCCCGGTATGGCCTCCTCTGCGCAGCTCATCGGCGCATAGGCAACTCCAGAGGCGAGCGTTGCCGCCAGAAGAGCGGCGCTGAGGCTCGAGCGTGCAATGTGGGCTGAGGTTGTTCGGAGTAGGAAAGTAGCGGACTTCATAGGGTACTGTATCGTAATAACGTTAAGGCGAAATCGCACGAGATCGAGTATCATGAAAGACGGAAACCTGAAAGGAATATTCAATGGTTAGAACTGCCGAGGCGCTCGAAGTCATATACCTGCACGGGCTGGGTTCTTCACCTGAGTCTGTAAAGGCGAAACTCGTCTCGTCATGGTGTCAGGAGAGGGGATTGGCTCTGACGGCCCCAACTTTATCCATTCCATCCTTTGAGCGACTTTCGGTGGACGCGGTTGTCTCTCATGTCGTGAGCTTGGTTGAACACTCATCCGTTCGTCGGTCCGTTGTTTTAGTGGGGAGCAGTTTTGGGGGCTTCGCCGCTATTCACGCGTTTGATCGGCTGAATGAGGCTCAACGAGCGCGAGTAAAGGGGGTGATGTTGATGGCCCCGGTTTTTTATCCTTGGCACACGACTCGCGGTCTTCTGACCCCAGAGATTGAGCGGGTCTGGCAAGCGCAAGGTTTTTTCCCTCTCACTGAGAGCGCTTCAGGAAAAGAGGTTTTGGTTCATTATCGTTTCCTCGAGGAGCTGCGGAGATATTCCTCTGATGTCGTGTCACTCACGACGCCCACATTAATCGTTCACGGTACCCGTGATGAGACCGTTTCGCATGAGCAGAGTGTGGAGTTCACGACTAAGCAGGGGCATCCTCGGCTTGTTCTGTTAGAGGACGATCACCAACTGGTCGCGCACCCAGAGCGATTGAGGGTGCTCTTCGATGAGTTTGTTCAGTTGACGGGATGAGGTGAGTTTTGTGGGGAATCGTTCAATATGCCTCTACGGTTAGGTGATAGGGGTGTGATACTACATAGGTCATGAATATCGTTTCTCGAATTCGGGTGTGTTTTTATGCCACGGTCGCTCTTGTGCTGGCAGCACTACTTGTTTTCGGGGAGGACGGCTTGTTCTCTTCCTCAGGTCTCCGAAAAATTCCACTTTTCCGGGTTTCTGACCGTGATCGCGTCGAATACCAGAATGACTCAGACGCCTCGGTGATTGCTCCAACAGAAACGCCGCGCGGGAATGGGGAGAATGATGATTTCGACGCGGCTCTGCGCGGACTTCCATCCGATGACTCGGTGGGGGAGGATGGCGCGGCGTCGGTTGCGGCCAAGGCGGCACCTACTCCAACGAGGCGCGCTGACGACACGCTACGTGAGGAAGTTTCGAAAGACGATGATTCCAACAGCGGAGAAGACGCGCGAGATGTGTTCTCGGGAATTAGCACGGCACCCCCCGATCCGTTTGATGGTAGCGGTGTGCTTGGAGGAGTTGTCGTGAGGTCTGGTGGTCTCGGCACACCTCTTCCGCTCGATACTCCGGTGAGAACGCCCACGAATCTGCGACCCTGGAGGCAAGGCCAGGCGCGCGGCTACACGATGCTGTACGCGATGCAACCAGAGGCGCGACCTGTGGTTGAGACTCAGGTCCGAACCCTGCTCGCCGCGCGTGTCAGGGAGCCGTACATCGGTGTGCTAATCGACGGCACCTTTGGTCGCGATTTCACCTATCTTAAGCAGATCATAGAGCGGCTCTCGGTAGAAGATCGGGCTCTCACCGTAGTCCTCTATCTTAGTAATGGTCCTCATATGAAAAAGGGGCGCGATAGCGTTAGTGAGGCGCTGTTCTCAAAAATTGATCCGGTAGAGTTCCGATCGCGAATCAGGAGAGAGGCGCTGCTACAAAATCAGTTTGAAGCTGTGGCGGTGCAGGCGAGGGATGTCTTCAACTATAATTTGAGCGTTAATCCGGCTAATTCGAATATAGCTATTGTAATGCTCGAGGATAATTTAGAGGTCGCTTCGTATCGCGCCATGCGAGACTTGGCGACCAAGCACGTCGGAGATGTCGCGGACTTCATTCGAAATCCGTGCGTGGGCTGTTACGAAGGAAATGATGACGCGCTGCTTGGAAACGCTCGAGAGGAGCATGAGGTTTCTCGATTTCAAATCCTTCGCGCGGGAGACGGGTACTCACTCGATGGCGCTGGTTTTCGATATCCCACATCGAGAGGCACGTTGGGGGTCTCGGCGTCACAGCTTGAATCTCTGCTAATGAGCTCGATCGATCGCGAGTTGCGTTATTTTGGTCTTTGGCGCCATGCGTGGCAGGGAGTGGAAGAGGGGGCTGCGGGATTTTCTCAAGCGAACACTCGCGACTACGTCGCATCAACGAGTGAAGAGGTAGACTACGAGATAGACGCGCTGCGATTGGGGCTTCTGGAAGAGGAAGCCGAAGAGTAGGGTGACGATGGTTTTATGGAGAGAAAGATGGATCGTGACGAGTTTGATCGACTGCGTGATGAGCTGAAGACAAAGGTCGAAAGTGTGGCAGGGGCCGGCGCGTTTCCGCTCAACGCGGCGGTTGAGGTGATCGTCGCTCAGCATGAACGACGACTCGCGGCGACGCTCGCTCGCGCCGAAGTTCAGGAGCGAGACCTGCGTTTGCTTGAATTCTTCGACATTACCTCGGTCGGCGCGGCCTTGGCGATCCGCGGTCTCTCTAAAAAAACCGACGACAGCTCTGGTGTATCGACTACGCTGGTCGATGTTTGGACTCAATCCGAGGCGGCACGCTGCCTGTGGTTCGATCGTTTCGCCAGCAGAGGGGAGTCGGAGGTCGGCGATAATACGCAAGCGCTCGGGGAGACTGCCAAGTTGTTAGCGTCGGAGGCAATCGGTGCGGCGATTAGGATGCGCGAGCCGGTCACGCAATATGTTGAATTTGTTGAGAAAGTTGTTTCTTCACGAGAGTGGAGGTCAAAGCTAAATTCGTGAGATTCCGAAGGCTTGACCGAGATGGTGGTTGTGGTACCCTCTGCCACTCGAAAAAAGAGGGGTTCGCCGTGTTCTCACCGACCTCTTTAGCATCTGCGTAGCTTCATAGCATAGAAGGCTAAGCGGCAGCGCAATCTCGATGCGGATACCTACGAGAGGATATCCGTGGCATAGATGAGGACATAGAGGTCTGGTCAACGTAGTTATGAGTACCAAGTTTGTTTCAACAGAAGCGGCTCGTGAAGG
>CAIVDM010000146.1 GCA_903904735.1 uncultured delta proteobacterium | reverse complement strand
CCTCTCCATCATTGTGCTTACAGTGGAATCACGTTACGACTAGCTGATTAATTTTAACGGAAGAGCTCGTCATCCCGTTCAAGGCGGCGACGGGTAGTTTTAACAAAGGAGTAGTAGAATGAAGTCTCGATACTTGATCGCGTTAGCGTTAACGACAGTTATTTCGACTGGATGCGCCACGAGCAGCGAAGTTCGACTCGCCAAGGATGAGGCGATGGACGCCGCTGGCGACGCTAATCGTAAGGCTGATGAGGCGCTTCGTGAGGCTAAGGAAGCTCGTCGTCTCGCTCAGGACGCAGATGCCCGTGCCACTCGAGCTGAAGAGATGCTCAATCGAAGCTTCAAGCGTTCGATGTATAAGTAAGCTTAATATCGTTCTTCTAAGTATTGTCTGACGGCGCTGTCGTCAGCCTCATCGTACTCCGAGCGAGGTTGACGCCGCAGCGCCTCGGGACGTTCCGAGGCACTTTCTTTTTCTGAGCTTTGTAGGTATCGAGATACCGCCTTTTGGTACTCGTCGTTAATGGAGCTCGGTTTTTTCGTTTCTAGCGCGCCTGTCTTGGCGTGCGTGTAGCTGACAAACTCATTCACGCGAGCGATCTCGTGAGGTACGCCATCTCCGACCTCAACGATCTTGCGAATGAGCGCTGAATCCACCTGCGCGTCGAAGCGCATTTGAGTGGAGAGGTGGTGCATCACTTGCCCAAGCGTCACCCGTGGAAGTGGAGGGAGCGATTCGTCTTCACCTTCATCGAGTGGTTGATGCACTGACAGGAATGCTCTATCCCCTCGTCGACCGATCTTGATCGGCTCATCAACGATAGTGACCTGGGTATTCGCCGGAACTAAGCCAAAGAGCTCCTCAATATCTTCTGGATACATTCGAATGCAGCCGTGTGTTACACGCATTCCGATTCCGAATGCCTTTCGCTCATCAACGCCGTGAATTAGATAGCTTGGAATCCCAAGTCGCAGAGCGAATCTCCCGAGTGGGTTTGTCGGGTCACCTCCTGCGATATACTGGGGCAGCTCGTCACCCTCCAGGGCGTGCTCGGCGCGAATTGAAGGGGGTGGGCGCCACACTGGGTCTCGCTCTTTTCGGATGACTCGAGTGATCCCAAGTGGGGTTCGCCAGTCCATGCGGCCGATACTGACGGGGTAGGTGATTACCTCGGGCGTTGAGCCCTTGGAGGCGCTCGGATAGTAGTAAAGGCGCAGCTCGGCGATATTAAGCACGAGCCCTTTGCGGACGGCTCCGGGGAGGATGTATTGCGAGGGAAGGGTAACAACGGTGCCTTCGCCTGGTATCCAACGATTAACGCCGGGGTTGGCGCTGACTATCTGGTCGTACCCGAGGTCGAACTCTCGAGCGATGTCGATGAGCGTGTCATCGCCTCGCGCGTGAGCCTGGCGGATCTCGCCCACGACAGAGTCTTCCGCGTATTCCACGGGAAAGCGTTCGCATTGAGCTTCAAAAGCGAAGCAAGCAACAAAACAGAGGGCGGCAATCCAACGTGTCATCTATAAGGAGATATCACAAAACTCCATAGAGCGGCTACCTCCGCGGATGTCGAGACATTCACGGCGCTAACGACAATCACCGATTATAACGAGCTTGCCGAGCTGTAAGGTCCGCCGCCACTTCTCTGATGTTTATAGCGCCTTCGATAACCATCAGATGAGTTCTGCATCCGTAGTTGTCGTCAAAGCCTTCATGACCAGTGAATTGGAACCCAAAGTGTTTTTG
>CAIVDM010000145.1 GCA_903904735.1 uncultured delta proteobacterium | reverse complement strand
CTACTGCCAGCCATGGGATTCGGATTCGGTTAATGCAGCTATTATGGCTGCCTTCTATGCGCCCGTTAAGGAGGGGCTTGTAGAGATGGCTAAGAGTTATTCGTGGGAAAATACAGTTGATCAAACTTTGGCGGCGTATGAGGGCGTTGTGAAGCCACAGGCCACTCCTCAAAGCGAGGCACCTGTAGCGACACCGGTAGGAGGAGTCTACGATATGAGCGTTAATACGAAAGATTATGAGAACCTCATCGAAGAAGGTGAGATGGCTGCTCGAAAGGGTGAATACGAAATAGCTGAGGCGCTTCTTCGCCAGGCCGAGGTTGGCCTGCCGACGTCGACTCGGTTGCTTAAGGCGCGAGGAGCCGTATGTTTGGCTACAGGCCGAACCGATGAGGCTAAAGACCTCTTCGAGCGGGCGCTCAACATATCCCCAAGTGATCCGAATCTCCTTACGGCATATGGGATGTGCATGGTCGTCGCTGGCAAGCAAACAGAGGCGATGCCTCTCTTTGAGCGAGTCTTGGCTCAGCAGCCTGAGCACCTTCTCGCTCTTCACCAGCTTCTTGAGTGCGCGTACGCGATTAACGCGTTCAGTAAAGCTGAGAGCGCTGTTCGGCGATACCTCTCGGTGAAGCCGCACGACACAGCCATCCGTTTCTGTCTTGCCGGTGTTCTTTACAAGCAAGGGCTCTGGGCGGCTTCTAGCGCGGAGCTTTCGCGAGTGGTCGCTGAGTGCCCTGAGCACGCGTCGGCAGCGGAGCTTCAAGCACTTATCAATAAGCAGATCGCTGAGCAGAATCCTCAAGCGGCGGCTACAGCGGCAACTTCCGGAGCTGTCATGCAGTCAATGCAAGAGGCGGTTTCGGAGTCGACCGCGGCGGGCACCGGTGCCGCTGCCGAGTACTTCCGTACTCGTGACGAGGAGAACGCTCAGGCGATGAGCTATCTCGATAGCAGGATGGACGAAGTTGAGGAAATGAAGCGTGACGGTAAGTATGATGAGGCTAAGGAGGTCCTTGAGAAGGTTCGCCGAAGCCCCGGATTAACCCAGGTTCAGCGTGAGCGCTTTATGTGCATCGAGGCCGAGTTCCTCGTCATGGACAATGAGCTGATCGAGGCTGACAGAGCGTACGACTCAATACTCAGCTCGAATTCGAAAGCCCCTCGCGCCATGTGTGGGAAGGGAGCTTTGGCCGCTGAGCGTCAGGAGTGGAGTGTCGCTCAAGAATGGTTCGAGAAGGCTCTAGCCGTTAATCCGCGACACGACGTCGGACTCGCTGGTCTCGGTCTATGTGCCATGATTAGTAACAAGCAGGAGAAGGCCTTTGAGCTCTTCACCCAGGCGGTGGCTTCGAACCCTGAGAATCGTCGAGCGCTCCTTGGAGTTCTCCAGCTTGGATATCCGCTCAAGAAGTACACGGATATTGAGAAGGCTATCAACGCCTACCTTGAGCTTCACCCAGCAAACGTAGAGATGCTCTACTCCTTCGCTGGAATATTGTTCGCGCAGGGTAAGGTTGAGCAGGCTAAGTCTGAGGTTGAGAAGATCCTTATCTTCGAGCCGAAGCACGAGCGTGCCCTTGAGCTTCGTGATATCATTCGCGGCGATAGGCCGATTCCTTCGGTATCGATGTAAATTCGTCGAACTCTTTCGATGGAGGCGGGTACCTTTTGTTAAAAAGGTGCCCGCTTTTTTTTTGGATATCGCCGCTGCGATGGCGAACACCTATACCGGTGTCTGTAACTGTCCCCCCCCCCCTTGCAGAGGGATATTTGGCTATGCGCTGACACCCTGCGTGAATGGTTTTTGAAAAAAATCATTCGCGCTAGCAGAGCGAGCACAATCTTGACGGCGCTGTGTTGCCCCGTAGAACCCAAATAAATCAGGGCGGAATAGGGGCTATCTATGGGGTGCAAGGTGGTGGAATAAACACAGCCGCAGTCATTGTATTGTCAAAAATTAGGTCGGTTTTGCGATGCTAAATAATCGAAGCTGCCGGCTAATAACTGGTAGCGCGGCTATCTGGAAGGGACGTTTCTGGCGCACCAGCTCCTCAAGGTCTGTCATCGTAGAGCGAATCGCGTCATACCCATTCCCGCCCTTGAGAGCGGCTTGAATATCCTTAGAATCCGTCAGTCCCCGTTTTACTATCTGCCCGGTAATCAGCGAGATATTGCGTCGAATTTCCTGATACGCGCCTACGATGAGATCCTGCTCCCATTTGCTCGTGGTCTCTAGGATGTTTTCGAACTTAAAGAGTTCATTTACGCGGAACTCCTCCAAGACTTGAGAGTACGTGCTCGCGACGAGCCGTACATCGCTCTTAAATTCACGGGCGGACCAGAGCATCTCAAGGAGCGGAAGGCTTCTGCGGTAGAGCGCGAGGACGATCGAGTCCCTCTCGGAGGCTCCGAGCCTCTTGTACTCAGAGACGCGCCTCTCGAATCGAACGAACTCCTGCCCCGTGAAGACGAGCGCCCCGTGAGTTGTGAGGGTTTGGAACGTAGGGGCGTAAAGCTTGACGATCTCTTCCAGGGCGAGGGACCCGCCATGAGTTGTGAGAAGCCAATTGCTCGCCTCACGAATAGCGATGCCCATATCGAGCCATAGCTGAGTAAATGCTT
>CAIVDM010000144.1 GCA_903904735.1 uncultured delta proteobacterium | reverse complement strand
AGGCGCCCCAACACCTCGAATGGGGTGCAGGGCTCCGAAACAACTCTCTCTAAATCATTTTCTGTTGCCCTTGGCATCTCAGCGTTCCTGGCTAGTCGGAAATGATCAAAAATAGGTCATGAAAGACGAGAGAACAATCACCACACAGACCTAGGGTATCAGACGTACGAGTGGAGTATGATTCGGGACAGGGAGCTAACACAAGCAGGTTCTGACAGCCTCTTTTAAGTCGAAGCGCGCAAACTTCAAGACCATCCGCCCGAGGGAGAAGCTCCAATTACCTGGGCTTTCTCCTCAAAATCGAGACCTCTTGTACTGATCTTCGCCGCGGCGAACCTTCTTAGTTCTGTCTCTGAAACGACTGATGAAGATAGGTGGGTCGGCGACCTACTTCCAGCGGCCCTTCTCGCGGAGCAGGTTGATGGCGTTATCGATGTGAACAACATGGCCGTCATTATCAATCTCGCCGTCAATTCGGTCTTCTCTCTCAGTGTCGTGACGATGTCCATAGCTGACTTGGAGCCCAGCCACAGCAAAGTCTTTCTCTCGAAACAGGATTACTGGACTGCCCGAACCGCCGGTCTTGAGCTGTCCAGCTGTGTTGAAACCAGTGTTCTCCGGATACGACGAATCATAGGGGAGGCCGAGAGGCTGCGTGACACGCGTCAATATAAACTTCTCAAGTATCGGCTCAGACTGTGTTTTGGCGTCAAGCACCACGGTTTGCCTTTGCTCGTCGATTATTTGAGTCGCCCGCAAGTTCAGTGGTTCGTACGTCATCACAGGAGCGTCTTGTGGTGGCGGCGCGTCAATAGGTCTCAGCGGTAGGGGTGACACCCCCTCGAATGAACTCGCGAGGCACTCGTAGATTCGCAAGTCCTTGAGTGGAATCCCCCCTGCGCCCACCTTCGCGACAAGCTCTAATTGAGGTTGAATATTTCTTCCATCGGGGAGCTGAATGATCGGTCGAGTACCCGCGTGTTCTAGTCGAGCATGGTCACAGGTAACGACGTACACTTTTCCGCGGCTATTGCTGGTCTGAAACTCTTCCGGAATCGTCACTAAAAATCCGGAATGTGAGGCTGACAACCGAGGGCCTTTCATCAAAAAAATAGCGCATGCCGACTCTCTGCATGCCCACACCGCCTCCCGAAAGACCTCAAGCGGTGGCAGATCATTCGACTTCGTCTGATTCTTCCACAAATCATAGACGCGCTGAATGTCACGAAGCTTGTAATTAACAGCCGCGCGCTCAGGCTCACCCGCCTGGACGTCTCGCGGCGCCATGAGCGCGCCAAAAACGCATCCCAGCCCCGACGCCATGTGCGTCAGTGCCTGTCGACGGCTCATGTCTGGGGCGTTTCTCGCGTCTGTGGAAGAGGGAAGCGTGTCACGTTGCGTGGCTGTTGGCATGCTGATGAAGGTACCACGGCTCAAAATCGGAAAAAACTTTAATTTCTCGGGGCGCCAAGCCAGCGCTTTACACCTTTTGAGGAGAGGAGATCATTGGCGAGCGCCGCGGATCTCATCCGAACTCATAGTGACTCATAATTACATCACGGCGTCAGAAACGGCCGAGAAATCGACCTGCTCCCCGAAGCGCCGCGCGGCTCGAACCACGCGTTCAAGGGAAACGTGTGATCAGCGCACCTCGATATTCGAGCGGGTGTTTGCGCTAGATATCTTCCATCAAGCGACGCTGCAAGAGCCGCAGGGCGTTATTCTGAGGGAGATGAGAATCCTCCGCGCCTAGCAACCCGAGCTGAGTTCGTAGCAAATCAAAGTTCGCCTCAATCTGGCGCAACCTTTGATGCGGGTCCGAATCAGCACCGTGTGTTGATTTGAAGGTTGAGACACGATGCGCCATAAGGTTCTCGGCGGTGGGGCCGACCATCGCCGGCTGTGTCGTCGTCAAACCAGAGAAACCGTAGGTGAACTGAATCTCAAGCAGAGAAAATCGCAGAGTACCTCGCTCCTGATCCCACACAGGACAGATATCGAGCGCGAAGTCACAGAGTGGTCGCCTCGGCATAAGTTGTCGATAGTGATCAGCGCACGCCCTCGCGAATCGCGCGCCGTGCTCTTGTAGTCGCTCGAAGCTACGTGTCGCGCGCGTCTCGATCTCGTCAGAGGGAACAAGTCCCTCTAAGTTCTGGTTGTGAAGTCCGTAAATGACATCATAGGTGCGGCGACTATGGCCACCACACGCTATGTTCGCCGCGATCTTATTGGGAGAAGCCTTGACATAGTGCCCCACCAGCTCCACTTGCTCTTTGCCCTGAAAAATCAGTCGACATTCGACCTTCTCAACACCTTGGGGAACAACGAGTCTCGCCACTGGGATCGCGTCCTCGACGATGGGAGCTTCCATACAACTTAAGGCTTTTTCTAAGAAGCCCTCCATACTAGAGCGCTTTCGAACCGCGGTCGCCGCCTCGTGAAGAACTACTCGTTCGAGGGGTCCGATTTTCCCGCTACTCTTAGTCGAGCGCACTGATTCAACCTGAAAGAGATATTGCTTGAGCAACTCGCCCAACTCAACACTGTCCGATTGAATCAACGATTCATGTCCTTCTCGACCGCTTACCTGGAGAACTAAGATGCCATCCGAGGAGCGTGACGATTTAACGAACACCTCTCCCTGATATCCCAAGATCGAGCGCGCGATTGTAAGGCGCTCATCTTCAAGCCGCGGCGAACAGGTTAGCAGGCGAACTCGATACTGAGGATGCTGAGCGAGTTCCGTGAGAAACCGTTCAAGACGCGCTGAGAAAGGCGAGCCGTTTTGCGTGTTCTTTTCTATCTGATTTTTTCTGATCAGCTCGCGCGCGATCGGATGTTCGCTGTGAGCGTATTGACGCGTGCCATCGCTCACCACGGCGAAACCTTGTCGAGAGTCCTCAAAGACCCAGATCTTCTTGACGCTTTTGGGTGTTGAGGCGATCTGCTTGAGAGGGAAGTTGGCGAACGAAATATTTAGGAACTCGACAAATGAATCAGGCGGATTAACACCGCGCGCGTCGAGATACCGTGGCTGTTCGATCTCGCTTCCTGGGAGCGCGCTCAGCAGATTCCGTTGCGCGACCTTATCGGCGATGCAACGTATGTGCTCGTTTTTAATCGGCGCGATACGACTGAGCTGCCTGGCCCCAGCGACAGTCCTGTCTATCTCAAGACCCTCCGGCGCACCAAGCTGCAGTGACACCACATCGAAGTTCGCCTCAAGAGGCTGAAACGCCATCCGGTCGTTACGAGCGTAGGATTCCAGCTCAAGCGTATTTAAGAGGTTTGAACCGAGAAGTTCATCGAGGAGGATCGCTTCTGGCTGGTGGACGATCTCAGCGTCGACAACTCGTCGTGTCTCAAGAAAGCTATACGGAAATTGGGCGCTGAATAGGTCAGGAGTCTCAGTCGACGAAGCCAGGTTGGGATGTATGCCCGCTTTTAGCGCCGCTCCTTCTAGTCTCTGAGCGGTGATAATCCATGTCTTACCATCCCAGAAATCAACGAGCTCAGGACAAACCGAGAGAAGAAGCTGATTAGGATGATGTGAAATCAAAGAGGTGGCATTACGACGAGAAGTCTCCCCTGAGAGGGCCGCCAGACAGGATGAGTCATCGGGCCCCTTGTGGGGAGCCGACGCTGGAGCCGTTATTCTCTGAATCTCTCCGCTCAACGCATCCTCGCTCGGCAATTCTGTAGGAGCCCCGCAACCTCTGTCATTACAGGCAGTTACTTACGCTCGATGGAAGACATACTTCTAAACACTTGAGAATACACCATGTCGGAACGCTAACACAGACGGGCTTGGGGTGGGCTGATTGAGCCGAGTACCGAGACCGTACAGTCCGCGTTGCGACACTTGCTCGGCTTAACAAATGAAGTTCCTGTTAAGCGATATCTTATAGCTGTCGAAGTTCAATAAGTAGGTAGTTGGATGGAATAGACCACTACGAGGGAAATATGGAAGCGCATGAGGGATCAATTCTTCCGGTTCTAGTAATCGACGATGTTCAATCGGCTCGAGCTATCCTATGCGACATGCTGCGTGAGCTTGGCTTCACCAATCTTATAGAAGCCAAGGATGGTCAGGAAGGTCTGCAGATCCTAGCCACGCAGGAGGTTCAAATGATCTTCTGTGACAACGTGATGGAGGGAATGTCGGGGATCGATTTCCTAACGAACTTGCGCAATCACCGCAAATGTTCCGAAGTTCCAGTCATATTCGTTAGCGCCGTCGGTGACGTCTCGACCGTAGAGGAAGCGATCGACCTCGGCGCCGGCGACTACCTCGTGAAGCCAATTAGCTTTCGCAAGCTTCGCAGAAAAATCGATCAGATTCGGGTCAACTCATCACCCGAGGCCGCTCAGCCTTACGAAATCACCCTCGAAAGTTAGCGCGAAAGCCCTTCGACTATAACGTCTTCATATCGATCACGAAGCGATAGCGTACGTCGCCTTTCGCCATGCGCTCATACGCCTCGTTGATATACGACATCTCTATCACCTCAACGTCTGAGACGATATTATTCGCGGCGCAGAAATCCAGCATCTCTTGAGTCTCTTTGATTCCACCGATCATAGAGCCCGCCACCGCGCGACGACGAGGGATCAGCGAGAACGGGTGGACCTGTGGCGCCTCAGGCGGAACACCAACGAGAATCAAAGTCCCGTCGCGACGGATCATATTCAATGTTTGGTTGAGATCATGTTCAGCGGATACCGTGTCGAGGATAAAATCAAATCGCTCGGTCGCTTTCTTCACCGCCGCCTCATCCTTTGAGTTCAAGAAGTCATGCGCCCCAAGTCTCCTGGCGTCCGCTTCCTTGCTCGTAGAGGTGCTTATTACGGTGACCTCTGCCCCGAGAGCGACACCGAACTTCACTCCCATATGCCCAAGCCCACCGAGGCCCAGGACGCCGAGGCGATGCCCCGTGCCGATCTTCCAGTGCCGAAGAGGGGAATAGGTCGTGATTCCAGCGCATAAAAGCGGCGCTACCGCTTTCAGATCGAGCTTTGATGAGACTTTAAGCGCATAGTTCTCATCAACCACGATCTGCGAGGAATAGCCTCCCTGCGTCGGAGTCACTAAATCCTTCTCCATGCTGTTGTAGGTAAGCGCGAGGTGTCCCTCACAGTACTGCTCGATCCCCTCTTTACAGCTACGACACGACCGGCATGAGTCAACGAAGCAACCAACACCCGCCATATCACCAACCTTGTGGCGTGACACCTTGCCTCCCACCTGAGTTATTTTGCCGACGATCTCGTGCCCCGGCACCATAGGGAACGTCGAGTTGCCCCACTCTCCTCGCGCTTGATGCAAGTCGGAGTGGCACACCCCGCAGTAAGCGATATCAATTAAAATGTCATGCTCACCGACACTGCGACGTTGGAACTCGAAAGGCGCCAAAGGGGTTGTAGCCGTATGCGCCGCGTATGCTTTAGTAGGTATCATAAAGTGCTGTTCTGCGATAATCGATTCAACCACTCCATATAGTTACCATCGGAGCGGTTGCGGTTCGGGGATGATGGTAGCGGATTCTCACACCATCGGCGCCCCTAAATCTTCACGGAATGAAGCCTCACTGTGTTAACAAAGGTCTTGTCCTCTCCAGAACCTTGCCGAATACTAATATGCGTCTGCTTTATAATTCGGGAGAGCATCATGAGACGTATCGTTATTACCGCACTTTGCGCAATTTCCTTCGCGGCCTGCGCTAGCAAGCCGGAACCAGTCGCTCCAGCGGCACCAGCGGCTGAGGCAACTCAGGCGGAGAAGTCGTCATGCGGCTGCGCCCATAAAGCGGCGAAGAAAGTCTCGTGCGGTGGAAAAACCTGCACCTGCGAGAAGGGAAACTGCGGTAAGTAGTCGACCTACTCTTCGTCAAAGACCTCAGGCTGAAGCTGTCGCCTCGGTCTGGGGTTTTTTATTTCAGGGCTAGGCCGCTGAATGACGTTAGGGCCCGGCGCATTCTCACCAGAAACATCGGCTCTTTCTCGCGCGGCCGGAGGAGCCGCAGGAAGAACCCCTATCTCATCGTCACTGAACGATTCAAGTCGTCGAGATTCCGAGCCCTTCTTATTCCCAGACGACACAACGTCTCGCCGACTTTCCATGTTGGAACGAGCGGGCACATCCACCGACGGCGCGCCCACAACTGGATTAACTTGCCCCGGACCATGTAGAGACTCGGGCATGGCGGTAGTTGGACTCGCCACTTTCTCATTCTGTCGCATAAGCTCTTCGAGCGGATCCGATCTCTTCCCTTGTGTCGTCACTTCCGGAGATCTTATCGGTTGCGGTGCCTGGACAACATCAACACCGAGCGTAAACTTGCGTCGAGGCATCGCGTTAGTTTGCGTCACGATGTTTGAGGGGATCACTATTCGCTGCCCAGCTTTTAGCTCGCTGAGATCAATTCCCGGGTTGGCGACCTGCACTGCCGAAGCGTTATCCTCCGAACCCGTGTACCACAGTAGGATCGTGGAGATATCCTCCCGAACGTCGCCACCTGACACAACGTGAACTAAGTAGGCGCCTTCTTGTGTCTGGGGAGGCTTCGGTAGAAAGAACCGGTCGCAGCCAGACAACGCTATTAAGATACAGAGCGACCAAAGGGGCAGTCTCGACGACAGGGGCAGCTCGGTAACCCGACTCCTTGACTCAGGGCATAACATACTCCACCTCGCGCGACATCTAGGACAATCGAAATCGGTAAGAGAAGTCGCGCCTACGGCAACTTCTTGAGTGATATAACCTGCTCGTTAAACTTTGGCTTGATGGTTTGCTCTATCACCATCTCAATCGAGTCCCCTACATGGATTCCATCAGCCGTGACTTTCTCTGAGAGATAGAATCCCATCGTCATCGGATGCATTCCCACCATGTTGCCGGCCTCATCACGATATGTGGGTATTGCCTCATGCTTCACTAATATCTCATTCTTCGCCAAGCCATTTCCTGGCAGTCCCTTCACGACTCCCTTGACGGTAAAGGTGAAGACCTGATCCGCCCAGACAATGGCGGCCGTGAACAAAACAAGACAGAATACCGTGAGCGCGCTAATTATTCTCATATATGACCTTATTCAACACCACCACGGACGATCCAAATCTGAGATCCGATAAACATACAGTACATCAGAGTCACCGGGATGCCGAGCGCCGTGAGAAAGAACAGTACGACATCAAGATCATTCTTGTACGACTGAACTGTTCCGAACAGCACGCTCCAAAACAGCGCCGACGAAAACACCGCGACACCTCCGATGATGAACGACCGACGAAACACGAGGTAGAGCGCCGTAAGCGATAGCCCCAACAAGACCGTCACTGGACCCATAATCGGAATAATAGCGGCCGTCACAAACGCGAACGGAGTCATCACTGTCGATATAACGAGCGTAATTAACGCCTCATACAAACTCGCGCGCGGCGTCGGTCGGCGCTGCGCCCTGGCGTGATACTTCTCAAATTCGGCTATCGTGATACGAGGCATACAAGCGTCAACCATTTCACAAATCCCTTAAGACTTCGGACTGTCTTTCAGTAGTGTAACGCAACGGGCAAGGAGGATAAAGGTCGCCCCAGCTATAAGTCTAATGTTCTGACTTGGCTCGAATTTATACCTCTTGGTCGCCTTCCTCCACGCTCTCACCATCTTCCTTAGCGCGCGGCGTTAGCAACACCGAGTCCACGCTACCCCGGGAACGCTTCAGCACTCGCACAGAGTACACCCCATCAGCGCACTCCTGCCCCACCTCTGGGATACCACTGAAGATGACGTTCACAAAACCGGCCACGGTGGAGTACTCACCCGATTCAGGTAATGGCAGCGGCAAAAGGGCGTTCACATCCAGGATTGAAGCGTGCGCGTTGACGATAAAACCACCATCTTTGCGCGCCTCAACCGCCGGACGCTCATCGTCGAACTCATCTTGGATCTCGCCGACTAACTCCTCGACTATATCCTCTAGGGTAACCAAGCCCGACGTGACACCGAACTCATCGACCACGATCGCCATATGCATACGCTTACTTTGAAGCTCGCGCAGCAACACCCGAATCTTCTTGGTTTCAGGCACAAAGTACGCGGGTCGCATGATACTTGAGAGTGAAAAAGCCTCCTTATCGAGCACGCGGCGTAGCAGCTCTTTTGTGTGAACGATGCCAACAATGTTGTCACGCGACCCTGTGTATACTGGGATACGCGAGTAGCCTTCACGACTCACTGTGTCTAAAACCTCGTCAGGCGTGGCGTCTGAGCTCACCGCCGCCATCTGAGTGCGCGGCACCATAATCTGACGAACCAAACGCTCATCGAAGCCAAACACTCGCTCGATCAATTCGTGCTCTGTTTTTTGGATCGATCCCAATTCGCCGCTCTTGGCGCTCTCCGCGAGCAGCAATCGCAGCTCCTCCTCTGTGTGGGAATCCTCCTCGCTCGAGACCCTGATTCCAAATGGGGCGAGCACAAGCCACGTCCCACTGTTGATCAGCCATACGAGTGGTGCTGTCATCTTCGCGAAGAAACGCAGCGGAAGCGCGCACGCGTATGTGAATTCCTGCGGGTAATAAATCGCGGCGTACTTCGGCACCGCCTCGCCAAAGATCAGGTGCAGGACAGTGATGATTAAAAAGCCGATGGGGATAGCTATCTTGTGCGCGAACGCCTCAGATACCGGCAGTGAGAGCGCCTGCATCAGCCATACCAGAACCTCAGCCACTATAGGCTCTCCGATCCATCCGAGCGCGAGGCTCGCCAACGTGATCCCGATCTGAGCCGCGGAGAGGTAGGCGTCGAGGCGATCAAGCACGCCTTGAGAGAGCTCTGCTATTCTACTGCCGGACGCCGCGTCCGCCTCAACCTGCGAGTACCTGACTTTGATAATCGAGAATTCTGCGGCGACAAAAAACGCGTTGATGGCGATAATGAAAATGAGGAGCGCGATACCAAGGAACATAATGCTGGGCAGAAGCTTACAGGATCATTAGCCGATCCCCAAGCACTCTCCCACCTCTTGGAGCGCTGTAAGCTGGTCTCTCCAATAACGTTCAGTGCCGTAATCGACAAATACGCGCTTAAAAGCTGGATCCTCGAATCTTTTGGCTATCCATGTCGTAAAATGAACCATACGGAGCGCTCGGAGGGGCTCTCGTAACCGTGCGGAACTATGATCGAAAGGGCGCATCGATGAGTATCCTCGGATAATCAAATCCTGTCTCCTTAGAGAATCCTCATCGCGGCCAGGGGTAAGGAGCCATAAGTCCTGGATGGGTGGACCCATGAGCGAATCATCGAAATCCACCATAAAGCAGCGCGCACCCTGCCATAGAATATTCCCGAGATGGCAATCACCATGAATCCTCTGAAGCGGCACATCCGAGAACCAATCGCGTGTCACCGTAAAAATTCGCTCCGCAACGCGCATGTAGTGCTGCTCGACGCTCGCGGGAATAAGGCTGTGTTGTTTCAGATAATCGAGGTTCTCAAATCCATAACTCTCAACCGTGAGCTTGAGCCGACTCTGAAACTTTTTTGTCGCACCCACGTTGTGTAATCGAGCGATGAGTCGTCCGATCTGCTCAAGCTCGTCATCAGCGAGCTCGTCGCGGATGCGGCCCGCGACCTTTGGAAAAACGGTGTAGAGAATCGGCGCGTGCTCCACGGTCCCCACAGTCGAGCCATCCGCGAACGGTATCGGCTGCACCACAGGAAGCTCCGCCGCCGCTGCGTCTCTCAAGAACTCGTGCTCTTCATCAATCTGCTGCTTCGACCAGCGACCAGGCCGATAGAACTTCACGACTCTGTAGGCGTCCCACCGTCCCGCGTCAGGGGGCAAGTCGATGTCTAACTCAACCTCATACACGCGGTTCTCCATGCTGTTGAGCTGCAGCACGCGGCCTGTGCAGCGTGTACCCAAACGCTCCACCGCGGCGAGAACCCGTTCCGGAGTGAGTGCGAAGAATGCCTGTGTTGGGTCTGAAGATTGAGAATCCATCGGCGTGATACTAGCCGATCGCGACTCATTCCACCACGGCGCGCCGGTCTCGGAAGTTTACTACGACTTTTCCCTGTAGAGGGGCTGCTTTTTATCTGGCATGCGTGCCCAAGCTCGCCAACGCGCTTGGGCGCTAGTCGTTCTATCTACCAAATATTTCCGTTCTCCGGTTTGCGGGGGATGCGTGCATCTAGTGACGTATTCTCGGAGTTTGATTCCGTCTTAACGGGTTGGCGCAAGACACGGTCATCCCTACTATCTATCTTGTCCGCATTTCGGCCTGTTCGTGCGGTAGCCCAGCTACAGAGGCGGAGGCACTCGGTCCCTGCACTAAGGAGGCCGCTGATCAAGGGCATCGCGCATACCGCTCTCCTGATCGTCAGGATCGTTGCAATGTACGGAGGGAGTGATAGCTAGGTGTGCGCCTCGACGATCGGGGCTATTTGGAGTGTATTGGGCGACGGACCACGGCGCTAAGCAAGCGATTTCCTTGGGCACGCGATCCTCAACCAGTATCAATTCCCAATCAGATTCATCCACCGCGCTTCGAATAAGCTTCGTAAGAAACCTACTCCACCGATCTTTCTCTTGGACCGTCATGGCCTTTCGGCGGGTTTGAATCGCGCCGAGATTGGGCTTTCCTGTGCATGACGGTGGCTTGCTTGTGTAGCTCAGGGATTATGTCACATTAATACCGGACGGGGCACGGCAATGCTCCGAGCTACATGAATGTAGGTAACTCGATGCAACGCTCTGACGATCGCAACCGACAATCACAGTACAGCTCCGATCCCTCGAGAGACCTCCCACGCGCCGATATGCTTCCCACGAGCCTGACGCTCATGGACATGAACAAGCGGAGCTTTGAACGCTTAGCCTACTTGTTCGAACTTCCGATCACGGCTAATGGCGTTATGAGCGTGCTCGCCGCGCTCGAAGACGGGAATAGTGAAAGCTTAGCGCAGCTTGTGGAACACGTTGAGACCGACGGTTGTTTTCATCAGGTGCTTGCGTCGACCATATGCCGGTTTGATCAGGATGCGCCCCCTTCCCTCAAGCACGCTCTCTCCTTTGTCCCTTTTGACGATGGCCCAACGCTAGAATTTGCCTCTATCGAATCTCGGGTCGATGTGGAGATCCGATGGGATTCCCCTGCCCAGATCGATGACGAAGGGCGGGATGATATTTGGAGAGATGTCGTTTCTATCACGCGCGAGCTAGGACTCGGCGGGCTGCCGAGACGGCTCTCACGAGACGCGACGTCGTGGGATCTCGCCATGGACGTCACGCTCCGCTACCGCGCGCCAGATGAGAGCCCGGCTACCTCTGAGCCGCTCGCTGTGCCCACTGAGGATCACTGGACGCCGGCTCGCCTTCAAATCGAGAACTTCGACGAAGTGGACCTGCGCATGATCCTCCGGGATTTGGGGATCGAGGCTGAAAGCGCTCTCGGGCGTCCTGTCTTGAGACACCTCATCGATCTGCTTACGCATGAGGAATTGAATCTTGAACTCGGCGCGCTGGAGCACATCCAGCGCGACATGACCGTCGAAGCGGAGCTGCGGGCTGGAATCGGAGACGCGGAGCAGGTTCCCCGTAGAGACCTCGACGAGACGCCGGGCGACGTCTTGAAGAGGATGGAGAATGGTTGGAGGTTTACTCTCTCTAATTTCGCGTCGGATCTTGGGCCAGTTCGATTGGAGCTGGGGAGTCTGCCACAGGTCACCAGACCTAACGGAGAGTTCCTGATCGATCGACACACCTCCGCCACCCTGTCGCTCCTGGGAAGCGCGAGCGATCCACAAGGGGCGTGCTCCGCGTTCAAACTCGCCTCCTTCTTGAAGGATAGAACAGGCGACCAGGTCGATCCTGGAAACTTCACGCAGAAGACAGCTCCAGGCGAGACAACCAAGCACTACGCTTACTCGGGTGACGGCATGCGCTTTACCGTAGAGCTTCGAACCATGCCGCATCCCATCAGAGGTCCCGTCAAGGATTCCTAATTCAGCGAACTACCTTCTGTGCGCAGTAGTAAAGTGGGGGACCTGGCGGACTTCGATTCCTCGAATGAGTGAGTATATCGCTATCATGCCACGCGGTATCGAGCGCTCCCTAATCGAGACACGCCTCATCAACAGAGATCTTGCTTGACAGCTTGACCAAGGTTCTAAATTCAATCTGCCGAATTCGCTCTTTTGAGACGCCCAATCGACGTCCAATAGTTTCGAGGGTTTCAGGTTCCTCACCATCTAGCCCATAGCGCCTTACCACGACTTCCCTGTCTCTCGGATCGAGCCCTTCAAGGTGCGAAAGGATAAGCGCTCTCTGCTTAGCGTTGCGGGCTATCGCTTGCTCAGGGGATTCACCCGGCGACTTCTCCGCCACATCGAATCCATCGCTACTCACCATCCTCGCCTCAAACGCTCCTCTGGGACGTATCTGAGTTTGGCGATACTTAAGATACTCCCATCCGATCGGTCGTGTGGCGAAGGTGCTGAATTTGAAACCGCGCTGGTAGTCGAATTTATCGACCGCATCCATCAGCGCGGTCACGCCGATACTCACGCACTTATCAACTTCTTTGGGATAGAACTTTAGCCCGACGCTTAATAACAAGCGTAAGTTCACTTCGATTAATCGAGCCCGAATTTGCTCTGAGTGAGATAACAGCTCGTCTATTCGAGCGACTTTGGAGGACTCGGCCTTTTTTTCTGAAAGGGTTTCTTTAACCTCATGAGCGACGAACTTTAGGTAGTTCATCTTCCGAAAGAGATAGTGCTCTTGCTCTCGTGTTAATAGAGGCTGCTTAAAAACGTGCTGCAGATGCCCCGCGTCGACTGTTACGAAGCTAGTCCTAACCTTGGACGAGCCCGACGGCTCGGGAGACTCCACGATCCTCTCCCATGAGTCGCGCTCCCTAAACTCCGCTTCGTTTCCGACATATCCGATTTCGGTACCGAGAAGCTCGTTCCGGCGCGCTCGAACGACAGCGAGTCTCTCCGCTTTTGACATCGAGTCAAAACGACCGCCATCTAACGACGGCGCGACGACCGTACGTCTCTGGTCACTGATGTCATGTCCGGTGAAAGCCATTGCGAGAAGATACCATAGAGCTATCAGCTACTAAATAAAGACTAATCGGGTGCGTTACCAGGCCTGTACTGACGCAACATCGGTCGGAGGGAGGCGCCTTTAGTCGCAAGTTGTTAGCTTTAGCTCCTGACGATGCGCCGCGTTAGTGGCGGGTACAGAGCCCCGCCCTCCCAAAGTAAAATCGCATCACGATCGGGAGGGCGTGTCTCCGCACACGCCGCGCTGCGCATCGCGATTATCTTCAAGACTTGCGACATTCTGTGCGGCGGGAAGGGACTCCCGCCCTTGTATGTTGGGAATGGATCTCTTTTTGTATGTTTCAGGGTAGAGGCAGAAAGAGGGGTCCACCGAGGAGGCAGTTCGATCCCGCCCTAGCTTAAGTGCGCAAGGGAGCT
>CAIVDM010000143.1 GCA_903904735.1 uncultured delta proteobacterium | reverse complement strand
CCGAACGCCGCCGTAGAGGTCGACGGTTCCTCCTTGGTACTCAACACGGTATGTGCCAAAGCCCTCTAAGATTCCCTGAAAAATATCGGTGTCGACGTCGGTGTAGCCTAGCGGGCCAGAGAAGTCTTTGCCGAGATCCATGAATGCGTAGTTGATCATCGCTCCGTAGCCGCTTTCGTGTCTGGCTTCCAACTGAAGCATCGCGCCCAGTTCCAGGGAGTTCAGGATGTCTGAACCTGAAACATCTACGTCGGCGCCCTCGATACGACCCATCGACGCATCGCCCGTAATGCTCGGGACTAAGAGATAGGGGGCCACTACAAAGTTCCACTCATCAGCGGCGGCGGCAAAGGGGCTCGCCATGGCGTACAGGACGGCAATGAGAGAAGGAATATACTTGCGCATAAGTTTCGAAAAAACGTGTGGTTGCAATCGCGCGGCGCGATGGTTTATAGACTCTGACACGATAGCGATAAGTGCTTGGCTTAGAAAGGTGTTTTGTGTTCTGCGAGGTGATAAAGGGGGTTGATATTCCCATCGTTTGTTGCAGAATGTGCGAGCCTCGTAGACCAATAAGTGGAGTAGGTAATGAAGCTAACGACCCTCGTGAGATGCGCGCTCTGCGCGATTGTATCATTGACCCTCGTCAGTACTGATTTTGCGGACGCGCAGAACAAGGGGAAGAAACCGAATATCCTCGTTATCTGGGGAGATGATATCGGTGGCTTCAACGTCAGCGCCTACAACATGGGCATGATGGGGTATAAGACTCCAAACATCGACAGAATCGCTAAAGAGGGAGCACTGTTTACTGACTGGTACGGTCAACAAAGCTGTACTGCGGGTCGTGCGGCGTTCATCACTGGACAATCACCGATTCGAACAGGGTTAACCAAGGTTGGTCTTCCGGGCGCGCCGGAGGGGATGAAAAAAGAGGATCCCACGATCGCGGCGTTACTCAAGGCGCAAGGGTATGTAACCGGACAGTTTGGAAAGAATCACCTCGGTGACCGCGATGATATGCTGCCGACGGCGCATGGATTCGATGAGTTCTTCGGCAACTTGTACCACTTAAACGCAGAGGAAGAGCCTGAGCATCCAGACTATCCAAAGAGCGCGGATTTCAAGAAGCGATTCGGTCCTCGTGGAGTTATGCATAGCTTCGCGGATGGGCGGGTCGAGGACACCGGACCGCTGACAAAGAAGCGAATGGAGACGATCGACGAGGAGGTTAGCGCCAAAACGGTCAACTTCATGGAGCGAGCGGTTAAGGAAGATAAGCCCTTCTTCGTGTGGTGGAACTCCACAAAGATGCACATCTTTACGCACCTTAAAGACGGTGTCGCTAACAAGACTGGTTTGGGAATCTACGCGGACGGGATGGTCGAGCACGACCGTCAGATCGGCGAGTTGCTGAACAAGCTCAAGGAGCTCGGCGTTGAGGAAAACACGATCGTTATGTACTCCACGGATAACGGCGCTGAGGCGTTCACATGGCCAGATGGCGGTACGACGATGTTCCGCGGCGAGAAAAACACGCAGTGGGAAGGTGGGTATCGAGTACCGTGCGCTATTAAATGGCCGGGTATGATTAAGCCTGGCACCGTCGTTAATGATATCGGCGCTCACGAGGATATGATGCCGACGTTGCTCGCGGCGGCGGGCGATACCTCCGCCAAGGATGAGTTGCTCAAGGGGCGTAAAATTGGCGCTCGAAGCTATAAGGTTCACCTTGATGGATACAATCTGTTGCCCGCGTTGCAGGGAACAGAGGCGTGGCCACGCAAGGATTTCATCTACTTCACGGATGACGGCGATGTAGCGGCGTTACGCTATGAGAACTGGAAGATTACGTTCCTCAAGCAGAACGCTCACGGTATGCATGTATGGCTTGAGCCGTTTGAGCGACTACGCGCGCCGCTAATCACGAACCTACGCATGGATCCGTTTGAGTTGGCGCATGACATCGGAATGGATTATCAACGCTGGTTCTTAGAGCACATGTTCGTGATCGCTCCAGCCGGAGCGTACGTTGGACAGTGGCTGCAGAGCTTTAAGGAGTTCCCACCACGTCAGAAACCTGGAAGCTTTAACTTAGATCGGGTTATGGAGGCTCTTACGTCTCCTGCGGCTGGTGGTAACTCTTAGTTGTTGAGAGGTGGTGTATGAGCAAGTATTCGTCAAGGAACCTATCTGTGAAAGTTGTTGGAGCAGCCATGCTTTTGGCGTCCGCAACCTCGGCGTGGGCTGGGCCTCTCAAGGACGCCGTGACTGAGACCGCCGGGTTTGTCGGTAATACGGTCGCCGACACCGCCAAGTCCGTTGGAAAGACGGTAGGACACGTTAGTGACCAGATTACGGGTGATACCGATTACGCCAAGTGGCGCAAGGAGATAGACACTACGGAAGTGGCGTCAATGAAGCGTTTGTTCGCTGCGGTGCCGGAGGCGAAGTCGCTCTTTAATCGGGCATATGGTTATGCGGTTTTCGATAGCCATAAGTCCGCGTTTCTTCTCACTACCGGCTCTGGAGCTGGTGTGGCGATTAGCAAGGAGTCGGGGAAGAGGACGTATATGCGCATGGCATCCCTTGGCGCTAACCTCGGGGCAGGTGTTCAGTTCTATCAGTCTATCTTCTTCTTCGAGACAGAGCGGGCATTTCACTCGTTTGTGACTTCGGGATGGGAAGCCAATTCGGGTGCTGACGCGATGGTAGGTAAAGCGGGTGCGCTTGCTGAGGTGAAGTTCAATGATGGCATGGCATTCTACCACCTCGCTGATTCTGGTGCCCTTGTGAGCGTCAGTGTCGCTGGAACTAAGTATTGGGTTTCAGAGGATCTGAACAAGAAGGGGTAGTCGTTTCGATGCTCGAGTAGCGCACGAGGTCGTTTAGCGCTCCGTGATTTTTTTTGCGGCGGGTGCGGAGCCCCGCCCCGTAGGTAGTTTAAGCGGCGTTTTGGGGAAATCGGTGTCTGTACGCTCTCTGATAGTTTGGGGCGGGTACGGAGCCCCAACCTCCCTTAGTTAGTTTGAGGGGCGTTTGGGAGGACGTGGCTCCGCACACGCCCAGCTACGCTTAGAAGAGACAACAGCCGCTAGCGAGCCGCAAGCGGTGTCGCGCGTGGCTCAGGATGTGGAACTCCTTCTCGTATCAGTTCGGAGAAGTTCGGCTCATTGATAAACTTCTTCGCCCGCTCATTCACTAGTGACTGGCTCATTACGTCGTCGAAAGACATTCCAGGCATCAAGGTATCTGTTTCGTATAAATAGTCAGGCACATATCCACTGAGAAGGATCTTCCAGGTATAGTTTGCCACGCCACCAAATGATTTGACCTGGTCGAGGACTTGAGTCGTGCAGTTGGTGGTGAGGGTGTTGTAGAAGGCTGGCTGTGTATTAAGCTTGTTGATTCGTCGTATGTATTCCAGGAAGAGCTTGCGACCATTCTGTAGCGCCATGCGAGTTCTAAGAACATACACGCGTTCCTCTGGTACTCTGTGATTGGTGCGGACACCGATAACATCTCGCTCGTCAGCCACAACATAGGTCAACTCATAGTTGCGAAAGAATCCGTTAACCGCCGAATACGTCTCGCCGACTTCTTTACGCGTCTCGATTGAAAAGGCGATAAAGTCACGGTTGTTGAAGCCAAAGCTGACCATAATGTGGGCAATCGCCTTGCCAGCCCAGTAGGTGACGATCATGTCGACTTCGGTGAGCTCCTGCACGTTGAAGGTGCGCGTGTCATATACGGCTTCGAAGTCGTTCTCGGTTCGGTATTTGAAGTTCCTCACGTTGTGGATCGTGACTAAGTCACCGTTGACGTTAGCCCACGGAGTGTTCTTTACCTCGGGCGCCCAGTCGCGGTCATTCGAGGGGCGTATCCCCGCCCACAGTATCCCTCCAACGCAGAATATCGCGATGGTGAGGATTCGCAAGAACATCCGCTGCTTCCATCGGAAGAACGAGAGGATCAGAATCACCCCCGTAATCGCCGCCGCAGGACCTCTCAAAGCGATCGGTAACGCGGGGGAAAAATAGAGGGTTAGCGTTATCCATGTGCCTATCACGACGACCAAGATTAGCCAGAACGTCGACGCGATCAGCTTTTTCATGACTATTTACTAGTGGTCGTCGATGTCTTCGAGCTCGGGACTCCCTTTGATGATCGCTCGACGTGTAGCCGAAGGATGCGGCGGATTTCAAGGAGGGCCTGCGGGTGCGCATGCGCGGTGTGGTCGGCCGCAACGATTAGCTCCGACTGCGCGCCCTCGACGTGCGAGCTGTTATACGCGACTACGCCGTCTGAGCTGTCGGGCGTATTACCGAGACCCTGATCGCCGATGATCGAGTGGAACGGGATGTTTGACGATACTGTTGTTCGAGAGAGTCCCTGCAGCGCGGGGCTCTTCTCAGAGAGTCCGCTGATGCTAGAAGATTGCCCGGCATCGAATGCGGTCTGGAGATCGGGGCGCAGGACATTTCGGGCCTCGCGTGCCACCTGTACTGACCGCTGAACGATCTTCTTTGGTAATGTGATCAGCCAACGACCGATACTTCCAACCCAGTTGTCAGCGATAGAGCTGCCTCGGTGAGGAACCGCCACGAAAATTACTCGATCGATATATGGCTTGGGTTTAAAATCAAGGTACGCGCGCACGGCATCGGCGGTGTCCTTGTTGATCTTGGATAATCGTTTCGGATCTTCGACGAAGTATTCCATGAGTGGCGTACTGTCTACGACGGCGCTTCGGGTAAGAAGACCGCCCATGCTGTGACCGATCACAACCATTCCCTTGGCCTTTGAGCCATTGGGTTGGTGCGCTGAGAGGTATGACTCAAGTTCGTCGAGTTTTTCGCGGAACGTTTTGGCGTTCTCGAGGATCGGGAGATTGGTTGGATAGAGGTAGTGCCAGACCTTGAAATGCTTGCGGATAACTGGATCTCCCATGAGCTCGTTGTGAACATCGAGCCATGTAAGTGGGTTAGAAAACAGCCCATGGACGGTGATCAGCGGGATCTTGCCCGCGTCGTACGGTTCAAGCGTATAGAATCCGGTGTTCTTCAGGAGTTCCTCGTTTCCTTGAATCGCGTCAAAGAGTCCGTCCCAGCCACTCATGCCGGTGTTTTGGACAACCGCCGCAAGAGGCGCCGTGAAATCAGCCGCAAGTGGCAGTGGTCCCTTCGGAGTATTGTAAACTTCGCTGGTTACTGAATTGATGAGCTCGAAGTTAGCCGCGCACTGTTGACCCTGGCACCCCTTGTCTGGAAAGCGAAGGACTGCGGTGAGGGGGAGGCAGGTACCGACTCGTGGTAAATACTCCTCAAGACCATCGTCGTTCCGCCGCTTTCGGCACGCTACAAGTCCTACGCCAATTCCCTCGCGTCGATGTCGATTCGTAAGTCCTTCGAGACCGATAGCAGATGCTGGTTCGATGGAGTTGTACTCAGTTGGGTCTTCGACATTGGAGCCTTCTGAAATCGCGAGAGTAAATGCTCTTCCTAGTCCCGTTACGAACTGCGGCATACCATCGTCGTTCCACTTTCTCTTGGAAAGGTAAGCTATGATTCCGCGAACCGAACGGTCGTAAAAGACCTTAAAGCTGTCGCAACGTACATTAACGGGGGTAGAGCACTCCTTGAGGAGAAAACCTTGAAATGCCAGATCGGCGGCATAAAGGTACAATGCCACAGCCTTCTCTGGCGTCTTTTTTTCAAGTAATTGCGCGCGCCCGATAGCGATTTCACTCTCAATGTACGCCCGATCGAGAGGATCGGCGAAATGCTCAAACTGCTTCGCAACATCCGCGCTGACGCCGTTCTCCAGCACCTCTTTCTGGGTGAGGCCCGCCATCCGTATCGCTTGAAGGGAAACGGGGCTGAGTTTATTGGAGGAGATAATGTCCTGTCTGAACTCGCGCAGGGTGTCAGCGGGATCGACGACTCTAAGTCGAACTGTAGAGCAGGCGCCTAAGGAAGCGATAAGTGCGGTAAGCAAAATCTTGGATGCGCGCATGGTAATCCTCGTGAACGGAGCTAATGAGTAGAGAGCCTACCTGGGGTGTCGAGATTTGGCTAGCTGTAGACATCGTTAGCGCGGCGGTGCCTTGAGGAACTTGACAAGGTGCGTGAAAGGTTCGGTTCGTTGGCGTTCCTGTCAAGCTCCTCGGGGTGCCGCTCAGACGCGGCTGACTGCGGGGATTGCGTAGGATGTTTGGCCTGCACTGCGTTGGATCTCGGGAAAATGAGGGTGAATTCGGCGTTTATGCGCACAGGGCGCTTGGTTAGTGCTGTCGGTTCGCTATTATCGAGTTTCAATTGGTAGTTGGGTAGAAGCGCAGTAACGCGTCGCGAGTGATGGAGGCGAAAGCCTTTTTTGCTCGTTACGTTTGGAGTTTCTGGTTTTAGAAAGGAGTTTTTCGTGAAGAGAGTCTTAGTTCCGATGGCGACATCGGGGTATGGTTTGAGCATGCAAGTGCAAGTGCGGGTTCCGTACTTGGAAAAGTTGATTGAGCGGGGCGTGATGCCGGTATTATTGCCACCGATGTTGCCAGTCGACATGCAGCGTCGATTGACGCTGGCTTGCGAAGGGCTTCTGCTTGTAGGTGGTGTGGATGTTGATCCGGCTCTCTATAAGGCCAAGCCGCATCCCAAGACCGACGAGCCGTCGCCGTCGCGAGATTCAGTGGAGCTGGAGCTCGCGCGGCAATTCGTGGCCGATACACGCCCAATCCTTGGTATCTGTCGAGGCGGTCAGTTGTTGAATGTGGCGTTCGGAGGAACGCTGCATCAGCACCTGCCAGATGTTTCCTCACTGCCGCATCGAGCGAGCAACTCTACTATCTACAGCTATCTTGCGACTCACTGCTGGCACAATGTCACGCTTGAGCCTGACAGTAAGGTAGCCGGGATTCTGGGAGTGTCAGAGATCTCGATGAACTCGGTGCACCATCAAGCGGTTAATTCGCCTGGTGAGGGTATTCGAGTAGTCGGGAAAAGCGTCGACGGTATAGCGGAGTTCTTTGAGCATCGCGATCATCCGTTTTGTGTCGCCACGCAGGCACATCCTGAGGCGATGAGTGGCGTAATCGATAGGCTCTGGGACGCTTTTGTGGAAGCTCTCTAGTCCATCGAAGAGATAGTCTCGTTACTCTCTCGCTCAGCTTGAGACGATACGTTTGGGTTTTTACCGATAAAGGTTAAAGCACTCCAAACGTAGCGTCTCAAGCCGACGTCCTTAAGCGCTCTCAGGATGGTTAAGAAGGACCAGCCGCTCCTGTCGCCGTATAGAGCGAAGAAGCACGTTCGCGGATGTTTTTGCCTGCCGCGAGGTGTCCGTTACAAGGATAAACTCCACATTCATTGGCTTCTGTGAGAATCGCTGACTGCTTACTCGGTAACGCTTGTAGCCGCGCATAACCACACTCGTTTGACCGCGTTGAACGCTCGCTGAGAGAAGCTCCTCGAGGGGGATTGAGCCGTCCGTGCTGTAACTTGTTAGGATGAATCGCGCGTTGAGGGTGTCGAGTAGTCGCGCATAGGCCTGGCTCGCTTCTTTGGCGTGATTGTATGAACTGCGGCGATCGGTTCGCCAATCGGTCCGTATCGCCGACTTGTTACCATGAGTGATCGACGCTTCCACCGTGGGTTTGTCCCACAGCGCTATCGAGTTCAGGACATGATAGTTGCTGCCGTACGGGTGTTGGTTGTAGGGGGGATCGAGATAGGCTATGTCGACGGCGGTCCCGCTCGATTTGCGCGCCAGTGTTTGTGCGTCGAGGCAAAACACTTTGTTTCGAGCCCCGTTGTCGTGGAAAACCGCAGGCGAGAGCGAAAGGTCGCCCGCAATGCGATAGAGCGCGGTGCCGGTCTTTCCGCCCCATCCATTGTGAAACGCCTTAAACACCCCGCTTGTGTTGCTGTTGTAGCAGGCCTGATAGAGAAGCGGGGCGAGGAGACAGTGCTCCTCTTGTTGGCTTATCCAGCCAGACTCTCTCCAATCCAATATCTCATTGCGGATTGCGTCGATACGTCGTCCATTTTTCCGCATGTAAAACATTCTATCCCGGCTCGTGTCGTAGCGTGTGTCGCTACGCGGACAGAGGTTTTTGGTGACCCAATCAGATTTCGGGCGAAGGGAGTTGAGCTTGCGAAGAGCGGCTTCATAACCACCGAGCTTGCGAAAGGCGGGTGGTTTATTGTTCCCTATGTAGCATTCATTGATCACCCGAGCGTAGGGTTCCCAATCGTTCGAGAGGACCTGATAGCCTAAAGATTTCGCGAAGCGCGACACGACCCCGCTTCCAGCAAACAGGTCGAGAAACGTTTTTCTGTCACCACGCGCCGTCGCTGGCAGAGCTTGCTCGATGAGCCCAAGCAGCTTTCGTTTGTTTCCTATATACGGAATGAGTTGGTTGAACACGTAGTGTCGCGTGTGAGCGGCGGAATGGGCTCTCGCTGAATAGCTTAATTGGGGTCTGACTTTCGCGCTAATGGGGGTCACGGGCCGTATTGTCGTCCGGCGTTTTAATTGGGGCAAGGTGTAACAGATCGGCAGGTTAGGTTAGTGATAAACCATTTGATCATGAATGTTCTCTCTCTCTCTTTCGAAGGAGAATTTTACAAAGAGAGCAGCGAGGACCGAGAGGGGGAAGGGAATAGGCGCCTGATACCGTCTTTGAGTAACTTGACATTAAAATTGATCAGAAGCCCGACCGGGGCTTCGGCAAGTTTCATGTAGGTGATAACTTGAGCTTGGTGAATCGGTAAGAGTTGCTCTACTGCCTTTAGTTCAACGACGAGGTAATCGTCGACCAGAAAGTCCAATCGATAACCACAATCTAGGGTGATGCCTTTGTAATCAATTGACATCGCCGCCTGATTGATAAAAGAGAGCCCAGCAAGTCTAAATTCATGGGCGAGGCATTTTTCGTAAGTTGACTCCAGTAGTCCGGGCCCTAGGGTTCGATGCACCTCAATGGCACAACCGATGACCTGTTGGGTGAGAGGATCTCTTTCCCCCTCTCCGTTCTCGCCGCTCTCTTTGTTTAAATACATATACGTCTTATCGGTACAATACCGCATAAGTTGCTTAAGATACGCACCCGGGCCTATTACGGCGAGAACAATAGGCTCGTTTTGATGCTCGTTTCGCTCGCACCAAACTGCCTGACGTTATCAGTTTGCCACCGCGTCAAAAGTTCGGCGGATCAGCCACTTGAATTCCGCTTTAGATAAACGGAGTCACCACCGAAGATTAACTTACTAGTCATAGGAAGTCGTTTTGTTTAGACACTCGAAAGAGAGAGAGCATCATGGAAGACATTCAGAAGATGATCAGTGGGCGTGATAGTATCTCAGGCCATGTAGTGGACTACTCGTTGATCGGCGAAACGGAGTGTAACGAAGATACCGGGCTGTACTACGCTAAGCTATCGCTCGATACAGGCGCAATCGTGTTTCTGAAATCCACTCAGGAGTATCTTGAGGATCTGCTCGCACAGAGAGACCGCGCCGCGACATTCATCGGTGACTTTGTAAATGAAGGGACCCAGCAGTTGGGGGCGGAGTCGATCGTGTTCTGGGATGACGCCTATTTAGTCTAGTAAAGGCGGACGTCTCGTAATTGTTTAATCGGGGTGAAGGCACTGAAATCAGTCTTAAGGCTGAAGCAGGCTTCCTCTGGGAGCGGATATATCTCTGAGGCTAGGTTATCTAGTCAGCTACGAAGATTTCGTATGAACTCAGAGATGGCCCGCAAAATCAATCACGCGCTCGACGCCCTTGATAGGGCGATCGCGGGAGCCTCCATGGCTGTAAGACACATCGCCCTGCGTGATCAGGCGTTGTCATATCGGATGGAATCGTACAAAGAGGTAGTCAGACGGCAACGAGTTCTTGTGACGCATTTAGAGCGAGCTTCCGAGCAGAGAAACTGGAAGGAGGTTTCAAGGCTAACCGATTTGGTCCGCACCGCCTCATTAATGATTAAGATGGACGCCGGGCATATCCTGGAGTCTCTTCGAGTCCTTCGTCACACCAGCCCATCTTCATAGCGGTCTTCGCGAGGAGCATATATGCCCCCCGTTGGCTGCTATGCCCAACCCGATGTGGGCGGATCCATCCTTATCCTAGCGGAGAAGCTCTGGTCTATTGGTCCCGATAAGCGCGAGGAGGCCGGCGAGGTCAGTGAACTGGCGATCGCGCGAGAACATGACTGCTTTATCAGTTGACGCGCCTTCCGGCCCGTTCATCAGCGCGAACGCCACGTCACGTTCACGAGCGACAAGAATGGCGTCACGGACGAAGGTTCCGCCTCCGATAAAGATGACCATTCCACCCAGAGTCGCCACGTAATCGACCAATTGGTGCGGCACCGTGAAGAGACCTCCGTAGAGCGGAAGCACATGCGTGAGTCCGGGTGAGAACGATTGCCTGGTCTGATCCGCTTGAACGGTGGCGCTTATGAGCGACACCGACTCGCCTGGAGTCGCGGTGTTGTTGTGCTCAATCACGGCGGACGAAAGCACTGTCGTCATTCCAGCGTCTTTTGGTCGACCTATCATCAAAAACGCCTTGCTGGGGTCGATGGCTTTGACGAGACCGTGCATTAGCTCGGTTACGAGTGACTTATGGGCTGGTGTGATTCGCTCCCACCAACGCTCCCCTGACGCTCCAAGGATGAGAAGTGGTCGTTTTCCAAGCGTCGCTTGAGCGATGCTTTGCTGCGAAAAATCAATACCCAACCCCGAAAGATGATCCTCGAACGCTTTCTTGATGGCTGGATTAGCGAGTTTGCTTGTCACCGTAAGGGCTGGAAGCGCTTTTATCTGCGACGCGACCCGAGAGATATAGTCTGTGGGCAGGTGCGCCATCTTGCGTTGGAATCGAGCGTCTTCGCGTCGAATGTGGTTGTTCTCGTGCTGCGCTATAATGTCGAAGTGGTGTTCTTTAAGACCCGCGAATGACGCGGTGTCATCGAGCTGCCAGATGTCAGTTTGGAAGAGCCCGCCAGCGTCCGAGCATACGACAAAGGGAATTTCTCGATTGAGACACTGAACCATCTCCAGCTCTTCAGCAGTGTCGATGTTATTGAGGGCGAGATTCGAATCGGGATTGAACTCGATCATGACAAGGTTGTCTTTCGCGAGCGATTCGGCGATCGCGAGTGCCTGGTCGTCTAAGCCGTGGGCGGCGTGTCCTATACGAACGCGCATCCGATATTTCTGGGCAAGGCGTAGGGATTCGCGGACGTTTCCGATATTCTTACGATTCTCCCCGGCGTGAATACGCAGGGTGAACTCTGGGTCGTTAACGCTAGCCCATGACGCGATCGCTTGGATGTGGGGTTCTAGGTCTTCGACTTTGTTATCCTCAAAGCCCACGAAGTCAACGCCCACGATATACGGACTGTGTCCCATGATTTTGAGCTTCTCCACCTCTTGGGCGAGGAGTTCTTGAGGGAGGTTGCGCGCGAGACCCGCTAGGAACCGTATCTTGACGCCCGTGTCTCGCTCAATCGCCGGTAAAAGCTCGTGTATAAGAGCGAGATGCTCGGGGACGAGGAAGCTGGTCGAGGACGCGGTGATCTCGGCATACTGCACGCCCTGTTGAGCATACTCTTCGGCGTATTTAGAGAGGAGGTCTCGCGCGACCGCGGGCGCTTTGGCGATAGGAGTGCGAAACCGATATACGGACACCTCGAGATCACCGAAGGTTACTTGGCGATCGGGTGGAACGGACATAGCCGCCGCAAGGATGTTTCGGCTGTGCGTAGAGAGTGTCTCGAGAGGAACTGCCTCCTCCTCAGTCGGAATGCTTCCGATCTCAGGTCCGTCGGTAGGCGCGTAAAAGTAGCGCTTCGTAACGCACAGATGTTCTCGAGAAAAGGGAATGCTGAGAGCGGTTAAAAGGCGAGTGGGATAGGGAACCTTGTTCCGAAGAGCGATCTCCATCAGACCGCCTGATGAAACCTGACCTGAACTGTGTGTGTGAAGGTCCGTTTTTAAGATAGGAGGCTTTAATGGCGCTCGTGGATAGGGGAGCCATCGGTGCAGCTTCTCGTTAGCGAGCATACGAGTCTCAAAAACAGTCAGCTTCTGAAAGACCTCTGAGTATTCGACTCCCTTGGATGTCACTCGGTACTTACCGAAAAGCTCGCCCTGTTTCTCAGAGGAGCCGCCCAGACGAATCTCAATGGGGAACGTCGCGCTCGCTGATGATGGAAGATATACGGAGAGTGACGGGGAGCCATCCGTTCGCCGGTGGAACCGGAGCGACTCTCCAGCCACTGAGAGGGATATTAATTGAACGAGGTGATACTCAACGCGACCCGTTGTGCCAATCGGACCGACGATTCGACCTGAGAAGTGACGGGTCCCTGGCGTGTAGACGAAGACTAGCTGGTAGTGATATCCCCAATCTAGGGGATGCTCGATGGTAACAGGAGCCATACGAGAGTATATACCAGGCTCAGACGTGGCGTACACCGGTATTTTTGAGCCGTACTGAGAAGGGATCGCCCTAATCTGGGATGATTCGCGTTATCTTGGTGCCTTGAATGCCGACTCCGGCCATTAAACCGCGTTGGTCGAAGAAGAACGCGTAAACCCCCTTTTGGGCAGTCGTAGTAGTGAGAGAGGCGGCGAGCCCTTGGTCGACCACCGTGATATTTGGCCCAACACCAAGCTCCCATCCTCCTGACTTCTTGAGCCAGCGCAGGTCGTCCTCAGTCATGAAAAACAGAGCATAGCCGAACTTCTGAACTCCCGCCTGTAGTCCAAAAGACGCCGAGGCGGTATTATAATAACCAGTGACAGTGTCGCCTTTGAAGAGCACGCCTGTTCCATACTGTGCCCCAACAACAAATCCGCCCTTTACGATGCTGGGGAATACAAGAATACCTGCCGCGTTTTTCGCTAAGCTCCTCGCGCCAGGGCTCTTCTCGTAGAGATCGGTGAGAGCGTTCCGAGCGTCGCGCTGCATTTTCGCGGCTGACTCCGCATATGAATCGGGGCTGATGAGCGTGAGTGAGGCGATTAACACCGAGAGAATCGATAGGGATTTGGTCCAGCCAGGTATCATAGAAGTCCTCACGAAAAAAAGTGCTCAATCGGGAGGCTACCAGCGAGCAAGCGTCTTCAATAGGGCGGAGCTTAGGGTGCCGGACATTTTACTAACCACGCTCAGTGGTCAAAAGAGCCAGTGAACCCTTGAAGCTCTCGCAGTGAAGCCCCCGCCCCTTTACACACCCGTCGAATCGCTTCGGCGAGTAGGGTCTCTACCGATATGACGGTTATCAGATCGCCCTTGCCCCGTCTAAGGGGGATTGTGTCAGTAACGACTACCTCGTCGATCAGCCGATCTCCTTTGTCGCTGGTCGCCGTGCGAAATCGCTCGACACACTGCTTTGAGAAGATCGGGTGCGTAGCGCAGAGAACGATGTTCCTGGCCCCCGAGGCTCTTAGAAGCTTAGCTGCGGTGACGGATGATCCTCCAGTGTCGATCATGTCATCGACGAGAATGCAGGTGGCGTCTCTAACGCTGTCACCGTCGCCGATCAGCTTTGATTCCGCGACGTGACCGGGCTTGTCTCTACGTTTGTACATCCCCTCCACTCGAATCTCGGCGTCGATGGTGTGCCCCTCTTGATCACTAAATCGGGAAAGGTGTCGCGCGAGGACTTGTCCGGCCACTTCAGCGCGCTTCATTCCCCCAGCGTCAGGGCTGACGATGGTGATTTTGGTGTCGCCGTAACGCTCGGCGAGGTGGGGAACCATGAGCGGAAAACCCGCGAGGTTGTCCATCGGAACGGAGAAGAAACCCTCGATCTGTTCGGCGTGAATGTCGATCGTGACTACTCTATTAACTCCCGACTTCTCAAGCATATCGGCCGCCCAGCGAGCGCTGATGGGTGCCCGATGTTTATCCTTGCGGTCTTGTCGGGAGTATCCGAAGTAGGGCACGACCGCGGTAATCGAGCGAGCTGAGGCTCGTTTTAGAGCGTCTACAGTGAGACACAACTCAACGAAGCTGTCGTTGACTGGCTGTGTGCCGCTTTGAATGATGAACACATCCTTGTCACGAACGCTTTCGTTGACGATGATTCGTGTCTCTCCGTTGGCGAATTGCTCGACGAGGAGCCCTCCCGGCTCTGAACCGAGGCGAGCGGCGATGCGCTGACCTAAGTCTCGACTCCCCGATCCGGCTATGAGCACACAAGAGGCGAGCGCTGTATCGAGCGTCGTGTTCCTCTGTGAGGGGCACGATAGTTGCGCCAATCCGTCATTAACGATGCGGTCTTCACTGAGAAGATGGGCTTCTCGCACAGGGAGCACTTCAAAACGATTGCGTCCCACGTACGCGGCGCGCGCGTCTTGGTTGGGAAGCTGCGCGCTCAGCTCGTCCTCGATCGACCGGATTTGCTCCAAAGACGCATCATCGAGATTAGGGCACGGAAGCCAGTCCTGATTTGAGACGTCAAGTTTAGCGCCTACGAGACTGCTGAGAGAGGCTCGTAATGAAGGCGCCTCTCGGTGCTGATCAGTCTGCGTGATATGGTTCATGAGTAACCTCGGATGAGTTGAGTCGGCTGTGCCTATTGTGGCGTCGGGAGTGTAAAGCGTAGTGCAGTTCTACTAAAGGGGGCCGCCTGAAAATGATCCGCCGCGTGCGCTGTTAAGCGCCGATCCTTACAGGTGCCGACTGGTTGTGACTAGTTGGCGAGCCTTCATTAGTCATCATTGCTCGCCGTTGAGTCCTCATCTTGGATCGTCATGTCCATTGAGCGAACGAGTCGTGAAGAGCCAAAAGGCGGCAGGATCTTTGAGGGGCGATCCCATGACACGAGGCAGAGGTTTTCCTCGGCGCGGGTGATCGCGACGTAGAGAAGATTCTGCCCTAGATCATCATTAGCGTAGGCGCGAACGCTCGGATTCCACAAAAGCACAGAGTAAAACTCGAGTCCTTTGACCTGCCGGACATCGGTCACGAGTATCCCTTCCTCAAAAGAGAAGGAATAAGAGTCGCCACGGCGCACTCGCGGTCCAAACGTTGGCTGGAGCATTCGGTAGGCGAAATGCGCGTCCTCTGGAGTGGCGCAGATCACCGCCGCTATCTTGGTCGGGAAAAGTTCAGAGGCCTTGGTTAGCCACTTGAGCACATGTTCGATCCCCTGACTTTCATCTCGGCATCGAAACCAGATCGGCGTTCGCCCATGACGTCCCGTCTTGCTGGGTTCTTGGCGCTGAATGAAGTTCGCTAGCCGCATGATTGGCAACGTCGATCGGTGACTTACCTCAAGTGAGATATAGCGAGACATTTCGGAATTAAAGTTCCAGTGTCGCCTCAAGGCCTCCCATCCTGGAAACGACTGTGTGACGTCGAGGTTCTGAGCGGTGTCGCCTACAAGGGTAAGGTCCTTATGTTCCTTGACCGCGGAGATGACCGTCGCGAGCTCTAAGGGGGAAAGATCCTGAACTTCATCGATGACAAGGTGTCCGTACGTCCCGATCGTTCCAGTATTAGTGAGGGTGCCGCCGGTTCTAAGCTGAAAGAGCCGCAGTAGAAGCGCGTCGTCTTCCCAGTCAAGTATGCCTTCATTGAAGTTCTCAAGCGTTCGACGGTGCGCAAGCGCGATTGTGTCAGAGGAGAGGGTTCGGGAGTCGTCATGCGATAGAATCGTCTCTGGTTGAGCGAGTATGGCGAGGAGGTTCTCTTGAAGTTGAGCGTAGCGCGGTGAACCTGACGCGGGAGGTCGGGGGGCTGCCTCTAACGCTTTAAGCAGAGCGAGGGAACGTTTCACGCGGATAGCCGCCAACGGAGTGGGGGCTGACGGTCTGCTCACCGTCAGGTCTTTGGCGTCTGATAGGGTTTTTAAGCTGCGACAGGCCCACTCGTGGTAGGTTCGAACAGACACATTCGTTACTCCCGCCGAGGGTAGCGAGTTTTCGATGTATGCCCGCAGAGCTGGGCTGAGCACGACGATCGCGACGTCGCTTGGTCTAAGCTGGGAGTTGTCGGGGTGAAGGAGCCACGACAAGCGATGTATCGCGACTGTAGTTTTTCCGGATCCAGCCACACCTTGAATTAGAACCGCGGTGTTAGCGTCGACGGTTATAGAGCGAAATTGGTCCGACGTGATGAGCGATAAGATCTCTGGCAGCTGCCCATCGTTCGATTTTGTTCGGTGCGAATTGCTCGACCTGTTTTGCCACGACGCGCTGACTGTGTCCCACGTGAAGTTGCCGTGTCGATTCTGAATGGAGCGTAGGTTGCCTTTATCGATCTCGACTCGAACTCGCTCGAGTACCGTTCCGACGCGCTCCCTGCCGAGGATCTCCTCGACGTATTCGCTTCCTTCCTGATACTCGTAGTAAAGTTTAGAGATGGGGGCTCTGCGCCAGTCGACTATTCGGAGGTCGGTGTTCGCCGAGAAGCCTAGTTTGTACTCGATGAGCGTTGTGGATCCGTTCGGTAATTCCTCCTCAAGCTTGATGCGGGCGAAGTAGGGGTTGGCCGCCTGCTTGCGCAATGTCTCGACTTCCTCTCGTTTGTGGTCCTTAAGTCCGTGCGAAACCGCCTCATCTGACGCGAGAAGCGCTTTGTCTTCGACTCGACGGGTCTCATGGATCTCTGAGGTCAGGGCGCGCGCGCGTTGATTTTCCTGATAGAGTCGATCTTCGGCGCGAGTGATCTGGTCCGCGATGGTTTTCTTGACGGTAAAAAACGTCGCCTCTTCTTGGCTTATAGCTGATTGTTCTTGTTCCGTAAGAGCCATGGTTCAGGGGAAAAAGTTCAGGGAAAAAAAGCGGCATGGTACAGTGTTCCTGTCCGCATCTCAAGAAATATCGCCATGTTGGCTATAACGCTTCGAGCAAGAGCGCAATTTTACCGTTTACTGGAGCACTAGAGATAGTTACGGTCTTAGAAACTTCCCTGGAGGAGAGGCGTATGCGTACCTATGCGTTAGTTTTTGGTGTTATCTCAATTAGTTCATTGGTCAGCCCGGCTGTGGCGGACTCCTTCCCGACCCGAAGGGCAGGGTTGTGGGAAGCGACTATCTCCCTCAATGGCGGTGGTGCTCCACAGGTGAGCAGACAGTGCGTGGATGCCTCGACGGAGGAGAGTTTGCGCGGCCTTGTTGGACAGGGCGGACCGAAGGGGATGTGCGCCGTTAGTACAGTCGAGAAGGTGGCCGACGGATATAAGATGCATGCGGAATGCTCAATCGCTGGTTCCTCGATGGTCACTGATGGCTCGTTTACTGGAGACTTTGAGCGTGAATATCGAGGCTCCCTGGTGTCAGTGATGGAACCGGCGATGGTTGGTACGGGGCGTACAGAAACGACCATCCATGCGGTCTATAAGGGTGATTGCCCGTCTGATATGAAGCCGGGTGATATCTCGGTAAATGGTGGAGCGGTCGTGAACGCGACTGAGTCTGTGGCGAAAGCTCAGGAGGCGCTTGAGGCGCTCAAGAATAATCCGGAACTAGCAAAGGCTATGCGCGAGATGCAGCGAGCGGCGCAGGGACGGAGATAGTTTGAGGTTATAGCGGCGGCGAATGCGTGAGCCGCCAAAAAAACACCCCCGAGACTCTCAACTCTTTTAACAAGCGCTGAGTGCCTCGAGGGTGTTTGGTCACAAACGTGACTTATTTAGTAGCGTCCACCACCACCGGAGTAACCACCGCGGGATGATCGTCCACCACGGTCGCCACCACCACTTGGGCGACGTCCGCCACCACCACCACCACCGCCGAAGCCGCCTGAACGTGGGCGGTCCTCACGAGGGCGAGCCTCGCTTACGTTGAGTGCTTTTCCGTCGAGTGACTGTCCGTTACGAGCCTCGATAGCAGCGTTCGCTTGAGCGTCGTCATCGATCTCGATGAAACCGAATCCACGCGAGCGACCTGTGTCGCGGTCTGTAGCGATCTTAACAGAGCGAAGTGGTCCGAACTCCTCGAAGAAGGATCGGAGTGACTCCTCTGATGTTGCGTAGGCGATGTTTCCAATAAAGAGCTTCATAGGTCCCTTATCAATCTTATATATACACAGTGAAAACCCTGACCGATGGTCGGGGGTGATCTTCAATTCTTCTAAACGTCAAACGGGGACTGTTGATACAGGACCTGAAATTCCGATAGAGCAGAAGGCTCATAGGGTAGTTTACGTTCCAATGGGCCCCATAGTCAAAGAATCAAATAGAAATCTTTTGGTGGAGTTCGGTTGCGATAATGTATGCAGTAATCTCAGGCGCTTAGCTAGTCGTGGAAGACTGACGATGTTTGAAGAATAGACCGCTCAGGCGGTTTCAGGCAAAAAAACCGCCTGAGGTTGGAGGAGTCTCGAAACCTCAGGCGGCCACTTGTTGGGGCACGCTAGTGTCCCATTTTTACTAGCAAGCAATTAGCACCACTCGGTGCAATTCTGATCCTATGCCTCTGCGTTGAGAGTTTCAAGAAATTTTTAATGACGATCAAAAAAAATCTCTCACGCGTGGGGACGATCATCTGGCGCTCGAGGCGCGCTGTCCATGAGGAACAGTTGCTCAGGTCTAAGCCCCTAGCTCCGCCTGACTAGGACGCTGGCTAAGTATGCGAGAGATTTTTGTTAACTTTCCCGCCTCAAGGGACTCTTGTCCCGCGGCTAGTCTTGGTGAGAGCGGGTCCAAGTTTTGCGTAGGGTGGCGTCGATGAGTCTCATCATAGCGGAGTGGCGCTGCTTTGATAGAGTTCTTCGTTGATCCTGTTCGCCTAGTTTGCTGCCATTCAAGGCAGGTAGGAGCTTACAATGAGCAAGTGCGCTACATGTCACAATGAATACGATAAATGCTTCGAGGTGATTTCTGAAGGTCGGACATACTTATTCGACAGCTTTGAGTGCGCCATTCAGAAGCTCGCTCCCACATGCACGCATTGTTCGTGCCGAATTATCGGACATGGTGTTGAGAGCGATGGACGGTTCTATTGCTGCGCGCACTGTGCGCATGACGAGGGGATCCTGGCGGCTCGTGACCGCGTGGAAAGTCCCTCCTCATCACATTCTCTGCAGTGACTTTAGCCCCAAAAGCTCTAGCGCTGTCGCCAGAACGGTTCTAGCGCAGACAAACAACGTCAAGCGAGCTCGCGCGACGTCTTTGTTAGGTTCGCCACTCACCCGCAGCTTGACGTAGGCTCGCGAGATCGCTTTGGCGAGGTCTAACGCGTAGTTGCAGATGTTGCACGGCTCATAGTCTAACGCCGTGCGCTCTAACACAGATGGGAACTTTGATAACACGGTGGCGATCTCCCATGCTTCGGGTTCGCTCAAGTGCTCTCCCGAGGCTTGATCATCTATCACGGTACCCTCAGCGCGGGCTCTCTCTTCCATGCTAAACAAGCGCGCTACGGCGTACTGCAGGTACGGCCCGGTGTCGCCCTTGAAGTTAAGCGCCTCATCCCAACTAAAGTGAAACTCCTTGATGTTTGTTCGAGACAAGTAGTTGAAGTAAATCGCTCCAAGGCCAACAGCCTCCGCCACTTCCTCGACATTGATATCTTCGGGACGTTTCGACACCTCGGATTCGTACGCGACCTTCGCTCGATCGTGGGCCTCATCGAGCAGGGCGTCGAGGGAGATCTCGCTCGCGTCGGTTTTCATTTTTCGCGTACTGATGCCCGGCACGTGACCGTATGGAATATGCGTGATTTTTGGAGCCGCAGGGTGGTTTAGCCGCTCCATGATGCTCTTGAGTTGCTTGAAGTGTAACGTCTGCGGGGCACCAACAACGTAGAGTATCCGCTCAGGATGGTACGTTTTCTCACGATAGTCCGCGGTGATTACGTCCCGCGTGAGGTAGAGCGTTCGACCATCCTCGGTTAAGAGACGAGCGAAACCGAGGGGCTCTCCGAGATCCACGCCAAGCGCGCCCTTGGAGTTCTCCAGAATACCGCTCTGTTTTAATGTCTGTGTAATCTCATCAAAGAACTTGAAGTAAAAGGATTCGCCGTTCCATGAGTCAAAAGATATTCCCATGCGGGCATATGTTTTGTGGTAGTAGGCGAGTGATACATCCATGTTCCACTGCCAGAACTCTTTGGCTTCGGGATCGCCCGCCTCGAGTCGCTTAAAATAGTCGCGCGCGATCTCGTTGATATTAGGCTTGTCGAGCTCTTTGCCCTCATCTTGTGCCTTGCGAAGGAGGTTCGCGTCGACATACCTGCCCACAAGATCGTTCATGGTGTCGCCAGGACGACCCCATATCTTGCATCCCGCGTAGACGAAGCCGAACTGAGTTCCCCAATCTCCCAAGTGGTTAACGCCGACAGTCTCATAGCCAAGGTGCTTGAAGAGTTTGCAAAGCGAGAAGCCTATAATCGTGGTCCTTAGATGTCCCACGTGAAAAGGCTTCGAGATGTTGGGTCCTGAGTAGTCGATTACGATAGAACCTTTGTTTGAACCGCCACCGAAGGCGTGACCCGCTGACCGCACCTGCTTTGTGACCGCCGAGATCGACTTGGCCCTGTCGTAGAAGAAATTGAGATACGGTCCTTGTGGCTCGGCTCGGTCAAAGCCCTCGGGCATGACTATGGAATCCTTGAGTCGTTGAGCGCATTGGGGTGGGCTCATTCCCCAGTCTTTGGCTAAGAGGAAGCACGGGAACGCGAGGTCCCCATGTTTCAAATCCTTCGTGGGGGTAAGGTTCTTCTCAAGAACTTCGATTGGGAGATTTGAAGCGGCGTGCAGAGCGCTGATCAGTAGGTCCTTCATAGTGGGTTCAATGGTAGTGAAAAAAACGGTCTGGGGAAAGCGTCGCTCGCGCGATGTGATTAGGCTTACGGTCGTTCCGTCGCTTGCCATGCAATCCCGTTTGGGGGAAAAAGGGGTCGCCGAACTCTGGGAGATGCGGCACTATCTCGGCACGGATCAATCAATTTCAGGGGGATATATGGTTTGCGCGTGTACAGCTTTGATGAAGACCAAGTGTAATCTAGGGGCGACTCTAGCCCGTCTGACGGTTGGATTGGTTATGTTGCCCCACGGGTTGCAAAAAACCATTGGTGCGTTCGGTGGATTTGGATTCTCCGGCACCATGGAGCTGTTTACCACAAAGCTTGGCTTGGCGTGGATCGTGGCGTTTCTGGTTATCATGGCGGAGTCAGTCGGCGCTCTGGCGATTATTCTTGGGTTTATGACTCGGTTCTGTGCCGCTAGTTTAGCGATCGTCATGGTGGGCGCGGTGTTCATGGCGCATCTCCAACACGGTTTTTTCATGAATTGGTTCGGTCAGCAGCAGGGGGAGGGTTTCGAGTACCACTTGCTCGTCATTGGAATCTGTCTCTCGTTAGTGGTGACTGGAGGCGGCGCGTTCTCGATTGATCGAGCTTTGTCATCCAAGGCGGGAACAGCTTCTGGAAGCTGCTGCGGTTAGGATAGGTGAGGGGCAGATAATGAGCGAAGTTATCTATAACGTGACTGTGAATGTGTCCGATGAGGTGTTGACGGAATGGCTCCAATGGATGGAGTCAACTCACATCCCCGAGGTGCTCTCCACGGGATGTTTTCACTCGGCGAAGCTCATGCGAGTGCACGCGTTTGAGCAAGGTGGTAAGACCTACGCCATACAGTATACGGCGCCGTCTATGGAGAGCTACGAGCGTTATTTGAAGGAAGCCTCCCCGCAGTTGCAGTCCAAGACGGAGCTAGCTTTTGGAGATCACGTGCACGCGTTTCGAACGTTACTAGAGGTCGTGTCGGTTCATCGCCGACAGTAGTAGGTGTTCTAAAGCATCAGCAGAGTCGCCAGGCCGAGGAGCAGACTCATGCTGGCTACGTCGGTCGCTGTCGTCAGAAAGATGCTCGAGGCTGTGGCGGGATCGGCTCCGACCTTGCGGAGAACAAGAGGTACCAGCGAACCAGAGAGTCCGCTGATAAAGCAGCTTCCCACCATCGCCATCAAGACGATGCCGCTTAGTGTTAGAGCGCTAGGATGATGCTCCGAGCTAGCCAGTAAGTACATTCCGGTCGCCGCCGATAAGCCGACAAGGACCCCGTTGCAGAGGCCAAGTAGGCCCTCTTTGGCGATAAGTTTTGTTACTTTGACATTCTCAAGCTCTCCCAGGGTCATGCCGCGTAATGTGACAGCGAGCGCCTGACACCCTGTATTGCCGGACTGTCCAGCGAGCACTGGAAGGAACGCGGCGAGAACGACTATCTGATCGATTGTGCCCTGGAAGAAATTTACTACCGCTCCGGCCACGAATGCGGTGAGTAAATTGAGCTGTAGCCATGGGTGTCGGTACTTAAAGGAGGTGAGTAGTGGTGTTGTTATGCGCTCTCCTTTCTCCACTCCTACCATGCTCCCGGCCTGGGCGCTTATCTCGATCGCTTGAGCCTCAAAGAGGCGATATCCGCGTACGAGCCCCAGGAGCTCTCCGGTTGGTGATGTCACCGGATAGACTGGATAGTGTCTCACGAGCACTTCTTTCATGGCGTTCATGAGTGGTGTGTCAGCGAGTAGCGTAAATGGAGACCGTAGCATGACTTCGCTCAAGCTCTGGGTGGGGTCGGCGAATAGGAGGTCTCGCATCACGACCAATCCGACGAGTGTATTCGTCTCATTCACTACATATACATATGTTATGAACTCGCGCTTAACGAGCTCCCGTAGTTCCTCGATGGCGCGTTCAACCCTGATATGCGGGTGAAAGACGCCAACGGCTGGCTCCATAAGTCGACCGACAGTATCAGGGGCATATGAGATGTTTCGGGCCCACTGAGAGGTGACTGGCGAGGGGAGCTCGGCAGAGATCGCTGTTTGTGTTTCGGGAGGCAGCGCGGCGAAGAGAGACGCCGCCGCGTCAGGGCTCAAAGAGCGAAGCGCGGTGGCGGCGACGACAGGGTGTGACTGTCCCACGAGTTGTACACCGAGAGACGGGTCAACGGCCGTGAGTCGGTCGGCTAGGTTTTTGACCGACGCATCTGGCGCTTTTGCTCGCTGACTATCCTTACTCTCGAGGCGGGACGCGGATGTGGTGCTAGTGTTCATAGGGCACGTCGGTTTGATTGTCTGTAGTCTATAGATAGCGGAAGGCGCCAAGAACAGGAACTAGGAAAGAATGGCGTGTTAATAAGGAGGTCTATTTTTGTTTGGGCTCTCGGTGCCGGCGCTCGCCAGGCGAATCAACAGTGCGCGACAGGGCAATCTCGACTTACATCACGGGAGATAAGGGAAGCTGGTTTGGCTGTGCGGGGATGTCGGAGACTTCTCGTCCCGGAGCCTTCTTGGGCGCGTCGCTCCGGCGGTGGTCGCGGACCATGTTGGGAATGTCACTGAGCAGTCTAGCTTGGCCGGGCGCCAAGATAAGAGGGGTATTTAAATCGTCCGCGTACCGAGCGATCTCCTGGATTGTCGCGGGATCCGCATCGTACGAGTTTACGCATACAGCTTGAACGGCGAATGTGGTGGGCTGGTTTGGTGTTCTCGCCGCTCGGTGAGCCTGTCGCTTTATTCTCGCCAAAAGGCCTCGGGTCATGGTCACAGCGTCGTTGCCAGATACGATCGGCAACACTCGAATGGGTTCTTGCTCCAATGCGGCGCTATTTCGAGGGGCAATAAGGGCGCGCGCGAGGCGCAGAAGGGTCGTGGCATTTCTGAGCGATCCCGCTCCGCTTGTGACGAAGGCACAGGGGGTATATGAGCCTTCAAGCTCAGAGTCTCGAGCTATGGCGCCAAATGAGTCTAGCAGGTTCATCGCCGAAGTGGGTGAACTGATTATGCCGAGCGCCATTGTCGTGGTTCGTTCGGGTTTGCTCAGGCACCACAGTCGGTGTGAGCCGCTCGTGCCGTCGGCCCCGCGAAAGATGGTTTCAAGCGCGGCGCTAGTGGCTGACGCGAGGGGCACCGCGATCCCGCGCGTCTCGAAGACTTCTTGCTCATACGCGTTTACCGCCGCGAGGTGAGCCGTGAGGCGTTCCTCATTCGTTGGACGCTCGAAGGTTAAGACGAAGGTGATTGGAGAGCAGATCGATAGGCCTGTTAGGGCTTCCTTCCCCTGGTCTCCCCACTTGTCACGACACGCAACGGAGGGAAGGCCGAGGCCAGCTCGGTCGGTGTCTCGTCGGGCCAAGGAGTTCTCCTCATTAAAGCGCCAGTCGCGTAAGCTCTTTAGTTTTTCAGTGTCGGTGCTCGAGAATCGATATCGACTTGGGGCGAGGTCAGGAAGGTTCCATCCATTACGGGCGATTTCGCGAACGACCTTCTCGACGGCCCTTAAATACACGCGGTGTAAGTCGCGGCACGTTTCGTTGAAGGGGTTGGCGCAGGGTTCGCTCAACAAACTCTCAATCGCGAAGTGGCTAGAGCGAAGCAGGGCCGCCATAGACCCCGGTCCAGGAATAGACGAGAGACTCTCCGATCGCTCGTACCAGAGTTGGCTCAAGCGCAGATTGCGCGCTTCGAGTGTCACAGCGTCGAACGCCGCAGAATCTGCATCGAGAGCCTCTAGATTAACGTGCGATTGAGAATCCACGGAATGGTCTGGCGGCGCTGACGTCTTCTCTGAGGGAAAGGAAGGAATAATCCGGGGCTGGGCGCATCCGAGAGCGAGTGAGGCACTCCACATAACTAAGGCAAGTGATCGGAGATGTGGGAAAATCATGTCTTCCAAAAGGTAATGAATCGCGGGCTGTTGGGGTTGCCGGAGCGTCTTCGCCCTGTCAAAGGCTGCCTTATCCTTAAGCTCTCGGCAAGCTCCACAACGCCTTTAATCTGCGGTGAGTTCGGTCATGCGGGGGTGGAATAAAGTGCGGTAGAACCGTTTTCACGAAGGAGCGTCGATGGCACTAATGAAAGAGGATTTACCACAGGAGCCAAGAGAGCAAATATCAGAGTCCCCCGAGCGGGCGCTCTATGTTCAGCTTATTCGGGCCGCGACTCGTCTCGAGGCTGAGCTGAATCGTGTGTTTCGACCGATGCACCTGACGGGAGCGACGTATAACATTCTGAGGATACTAGAGTCCGCGGGCGCGACTGGTCGATCGTGTGGTGACATCAGTGAGCAGCTGATCGCTGAGGTTCCGGACATGACACGGCTTCTCGACCGATTGGAGCGGCTCGGTTACGTGGCGCGAGCTCGAAGTAATATTGATCGACGTATGGTCACCGTTACGATATCCGACAACGGGCGGGACGTGCTCGGTCAACTACGAGAAGTGGTTAGTGCTTGTCATAAGAGGCAGTTTGGCGCTCTGGGAGAGGTGGGAATGGCCCAACTTCGCCAGGGACTGTCTGTTGTCTTGGAGCGTTTAGAGCACTTGGAGAGGGCACAAGATTCAGGTGGACGGGGATTGCCCAAGCATCCTCCGCACTAGGAGTGGCTACTTTGGTCTTTGCAGGAAGGCTGTGACTGGCTATCGTATCGGGGATATGCTCGTTCGCGCTCCTTTAGTCCATGGTAGTTAACCTCTTTCTCATAACTTCCGCCTTGCTGTGCGTGGGGGCGATTGAGTCGCTACAGGTCGCCCTCAGTCGGGCACGTCCAATTGTTCTCTCTGGCTGGTCTGATGACGGCGAAGAAGCTGAAAGCTCCGACGTTGTCAGGATCTCTGACTTCATCCTCGCTGGAAGACTGGTTTACGCGGTGATGGTCGTGATTTTTTTCACTGCCGGGGCGGATTTATGGGACGCTGCGGTGTTGGGGCACCTCAGGACCGCGTTTGGTTCTTCGTCACTTATCGAGCTTTCAATGATGCTGTGTGGCGCGTTTCTGGCGTTGCTTGCGCTTGGATTAACGACCGCGATCGGTGTGCGTCTAGGGGAGAGATTTCCGAATCAGGTGGTTCAGGTCGTTTCGCCGCTCGCGCGAAGGATCACCGGAATGCTTGGGGTTGCTCTTCGCATGATTCGGAGCGCGTCTCGAGTGGTCGTGCCAAGTCCCATCGATGAGCCGATCGTAGAAGAACAGGCGCTCGAAGAGGATATTCGGAGCCTTGTCGAGGAGGGCGAGAAGGCGGGCGTTATCGAGGAAGAGGAGCGGGAAATTATCAGCCGCGTCTTTAAGTTGGGCGACCGCCCTCTCGCGGCGCTGATGACTCCTCGTAGTGAAGTCGTGTTCCTCTCCATTTCGTGTGAGCTGGAGCAGGCGCTCAGCGTGGCGCTCGAGTCTCGTTTCAGCTGGTTTCCGGTGCTCGGTGATACCGAGGATGAAGTGCTGGGAATAGTGTCGATCCACGACCTCGCACGAGCGGTGCGCCAAGCGGATCCTTCCAAGCGGACCTTGCGGGAGTTTCTGGTGAGACCACTAGAGGTGCCTGAGTCGATAAGCGCGCTTGAGCTACTTGAGAAATTTCGTGAGGGAAGCATTCATTTCGCCATTATTCGAGATGAGTACGGAGGCGTCGCCGGGGTAGCGACGCTTGACGATGTGCTGCGCATGATTGTAGGCGACGTTGGCGATCCGGGAGAGGAGGTTCGGATGATTGTCCGACGAGATGATGGCTCGCTCTTAGTGGACGCGTCCTCCGATGTCGAGAACCTCTTTGAATTACTCGGTCTCAAGGAACGGTTGGACGGTCTAGAGGGGCAATTTCACTCCGTAGGTGGCTTTGTCATGACATCTCTTGGACGAATTCCGAAGGAGGGGGAATCCTTCGAGCAGGATGGGTTCCGCTTTGAGGTGATCGACATGGATGGTAAGCGGATAGATAAAGTCCTTGTCATGAAGGTCTCCAATAAAGAAGCTGTTGGGCAATGAGATGAGCGTTCAGCTCTTCGTTGATGTTACACGCCGCGGATAGGGTCTTCAGGCCATTTATGCTTTGGGTATCTACCTCGCAGCTCTTTTCGTACTGCGGGATAGCCCGTCTTCCAGAAGCTTTTAAGGTCCTTTGTTACCTGCATCGGTCGGCGCGCGGGCGAAAGTAGATGGAGCGTGAGGGGGTGTCGTCGAGAGCCAAGCACTGGTGTCTCTTCGATTGTAAATAGCTCTTGAATCATGACTTCGAGAACCGGACCATCGGTTGGATGGTAGGTGATCCGCCGCGCTTTGCCGTTCGGTAATGAAATAGACTCAGGAGCTTCCTGATCGAGAAGCCGTAGAGTGGACCAAGGCAGTGTCGACGCGAGGGCGGTCTGTAATAGGGTCGGTGTGATGGAGTCTAGTCTTCCGTCTTCGGCGAGGAGTGGCGACAGCCATATTTCAAGAGTCGTCCGAAGGTGTTCAGAGGATATGTCAGGCACCGAGGTCGCTGGATCAACAGAACGTACCCAGGAGCAGCGGTTCTGAAGCGAGGCGAAAGATTCTGGGAATGGTAGACGAGCGAATCCCTCCGGCGTCATGAGGAACTCGACGAGTGCGGCTCGTTTAGCCTCGCCTGAGAGACTTATGTGTGGGCGCTCGCGTAAGACGACCGCGCCGACTGAATCAACGGCGCTCGACGTGAGCGTGCCTCGCCCCGAATCGAATTGCTGCTTGAGAGTCGTCGTGACGAGGTGTTTCAAAGGCCCGTCAAAGAGCTGCGCGTTCAGGGGCGTGGCGGCGTTGATTACCGAATCGTCCTGGCGCTCTTGAAGGTCTGTGATGACAAGGAACTCCGCGCTGCGTAAGGGATCTCGTGGAGAGAGCGTCGCTCCGGTTCCGTTGGCGAGTAGATACCGAGGACCGTCTTCTGTGCGACGACGAGCGACGCGCTCGGGAAACGCTACCGCGGCGAGAAATCCGATGGCGTCTTCTTCGGTAAACGTGACGTCGATACGCCCATCCTCGGGAAGTCGAGAGATTCTCTCACGCCAGGTCTTTTTCAAATCTCTTAGTCGCTCAGGGGTTCCTCTGTTGGATACGAGAGCGGCGTAACGCGATCGCAAGTCCGCGCTACCGGATTGGCCTCTCGAAGTTTCCCGCTCCTCTAGAAGGGTGACGAGGCAGGCGGCGGTCTCGATGTGACCTATCCGCTTGCCCATAAGGCAGAGCGCCCCAAAGCGAGGATGTGTTCCTAGCTCGGCGATCAAACGGCCGATTGGTGTCACGGTGCCGTCTTTGGCGATAGCGCCGATCTGCGTAAGGGTAAGGACTGCGTTGGCGACTGATTGAGCAGGTGGCGGAGTTAACCAGCAAAAGGAATTAAGGTCGCGCACTCCCCATGCCGCTAACTGCAGGAGGGTTTGAGTAATGTCACTTCGAAGTATCTCGGGCTCTCGTGTGGTCCTGAGAGCGAAGTGTTCCTGTTGAGTCCAGAGTCGCACGCATACGCCTGGTCCGGTTCGCGCGGCGCGCCCCGCGCGTTGATCAGCGGAGTCTCGGGTGATTCGTTCCTGACGCAACGTAGTGGCGCCCGCAGTCGTCGAGCGGGCGATTTTGTGGTAGCCCGAGTCCACAACGATTCTGACCCCTTCGATGGTGATGCTGGTCTCGGCGAGTGTGGTCGCTAGGACAACTTTGCGCCGATTGGTGATCGCGGGCGCGATGGCTCGTCGTTGCTCTTCGTAGGGGAGGTCGCCGTACAGCGGAAGGATGTCGAGGTTTGATACGTCATGAGACGGCGCAGAGCCGCGAAGAATCTCCCCACAGCGATCTATCTCGTACCGTCCGGGAAGAAACGCGAGTACATCCCCTGAGTGCTCTCCTAAGGCGGTCTTGATGGTGGACGCGACCTGTTGCCAGAGCGGTACTCGCGGTTCAGGCGCGACGTACGAAATTGTGAGTGGATGCGGTTTGAGAGATAACTGGTATTTGTAGGCGCTGGCGAAAAATGGGTGCTGGGCGAGGTCGCCGAGCGTCGCTGACATGACGATAATTTTCATATCGGGACGTAGCACTGACAGAACCTCTTGGATGAGAGCCAGTCCTGCGTCCGCGTGGATACTTCGTTCGTGAAACTCATCGAATATCACAGCACCAACATCTTGCATCTCGGGGTCTGAGATGATTTTTCGAGTGAGCAGTCCTTCGGTAAGAACTTCGACTTGAGTTCGTTTCGAGACGCGCCGCTCTAGCCTCATGTGGTAGCCGACAAAACCACCGACGGTATCGCCGAGCAGCTCGGTCATGCGAAGAGCGACACTCTTGGCGGCGAGGCGCCGAGGCTGAAGGACGAGGATTTTCTTTCCCGCGAAATGTGGCTGTTGGGCCAGATAGAGGGGCAGTACCGTGGTCTTTCCGCTGCCTGGCGGGGCCTCGAGAACGGTCACTTGATTGTCGCGTACCGCCTGAGCGATGGCGTCCAAGTGCTCAACAATCGGAAGAGACTGTACGGCTGAAAGCCATAATGTTCGGTGGTTTATGTTGCTATGCATGCTCTATTGTGAAGATATGCGTCTGCCACTCGGAGCAGTCAAGGAAGAGACCTCGCTCGCGGATATCGCTTGCGTTTCTCACCAGCCGCTCGTGAGAGAGTTGGTCGTGAAACTCTATCGTCCCCTCAAGCCACAGTCGGTCTGGGACACGAACAAAGCACTGTCCGCGATAGGAGGCGTAGTTAATCGTCACGAGAAGAGCGCCAAGGGGGTGTTCGAGTAGATAGCAAATAAAGTTCTCATTAGTTCTGTTCCCCGCCCACGCTGGTCGGGTATCGAGAAGGCTCCATGTGCCGTGCTTCGCGATCGGTGACTGTATAATCGGAAGTAGCGTGTCGTACACTTCCAGGATCTCCGGCGTATGCTTCTCCTGTGGCGCGCGCGAAAGGTGAACGGGCACACGGATTCTTTTTCCGGAGAGCTGCCCATCGTGAAAGAATCGCACTCCTGGGGAGAGGTAAGAGACCACGGCGGCGGCTCGGTGCTCCGCTATTGATAGCTTAGTAGCGATGCGATGCTCGTCGTGATTCTCGAGGAAGCGTACCATCTTTCGTTGGTACCCTGGAGGCGCGATGAGGTGCCCACGTAGATGCGCCGCGTCTCGGTGAAGTACGCGGTCGTAGAGAGTCTTATCGTATGTGTAATCGAATCCATGCTCTTGGAGCTTGAACTCGTAGTCCCAATAGACTTCCGCCATGAACACGAATGACGGGTTCATGGAGCGTACGGTTTTAATGGCGCCAGGCCAAAAAAGAGGGAGGTCTTGTCCCTTTGACGCTGGCGCCGTCGCCCACGTTCTCGTAAACACTTCGGGCTCAAGTAGCATCGCCATATCGCACCGCACACCATCGCAGCGACTGGCGATGCCGGTTAGCTCCTTGACCATTATGTCCCGCAGCTCGGGGTTGAAGTAATTAAGCTGTAATGTGTCGCACCAGCCGGGAAAGTTCGGGTCCCGTCCGTGGGCGAATATCTGTCCTGAGGCGATTCGGGTCCAGACGAGAGGGTTCGCCGTTAGCAGTTCCTCAGTTCCTTTCATTAGAAAGTCCGGTCGTTCCTGTACCCAATCGTGATCGAAGCCGACGTGATTTGGTACGAAGTCGAGCAAAAGCTTAATTCCGTGTTGAGAGAGTCTGGCTCGTAGTCGCGCAAGCGCGGCGTCGCCACCAAGGCGAGCGTCCACCGCGTACGATTGAAGCGCGAAGGGAGAGCCACAGATATCAGTATCTCGTATGTCCGGAAGGGTTTCAGCGAACTCTCGACGCCACGAGAGGTTGCTGCGGGATATCGACTGGCTTGCCGGGCCGATAGTCCAAACTCCTAAGAGCCAGAGCCAGTCGAACCCTTTTGTCGCGAGCCATGAGAGCAGTGAATCTGGAATGTCATCAAGGGTCGCGTCGCGTCGAAGCGAAGACAAGTACGTTCGGGGGTTGAACTGATAGAGCGATGGATTCACTAGATGAGTATACGTGATTAGTGCTCTCTCGAGAAAGTGAGCAATGGATGCTCAGTGGTTAAGTTGTCTATGCCTTATAGTTCACGGATCAGTCGGATGGAGCGGTAACTCTGCGCCATGTCTTTTGGTAGTCGGGTCCAAGCGAGCGCGGGGGGCAGCTGGGCGCAAGGAGCTTAACTCGCCTAGGATCTCGCATTCCGGCGCCTAGTAGCAGAGCTTCCCCCGGCCCCAATGTCGCCAGGCAGGTTAGATGAGAGTCGTCCATGGCCCCTGAAGCGTGCTCAATGGCGCTTCTATCGGTTGACGCTATCAAGCGATGGGCGATGAAGGTTCCTATTTGACTTAAGATGTCCTCGGGGATGTCTCTTGGTCTCTGCGTCGCGACACAGAGCGTCAATCCGTACTTTCTGCCCTCCTTGGCTATGACCTGGAAGGCTTCGAGCGGGCGGTGCGCGAACTGGTCGGCATTCGCTCGTAGGATTTGGTGGGCCTCATCGATTACGAGCACAACTGGACGACCCCTCAGAATTCCGGCTCGCCCTAAGGATAGAAGGTGTCGCGCTAGCGCGTTAGCGATAATCTCTCGCACCCTGTTCGTGGAGGGTAGGAACTCCATGGAAATTCGCAGAACAGACACGGCGTGGTCGGTGATCAGTTTTTCAAGTGCCTCGAAAGCGGAGGGACCCTCGGGTGGATGGAAGATGCCGGCGAGCTCTGGCGCCTTGATGGTGTCTTCAACTCTGTTAATGAGCGGGAGACACTCCGAGAGGTCTTCGCGATTGACGCCACCCCAACAGTCGAGCTCGCTCTGACTTCGGATGGGATCGACGCACTCGAGCTCTATTTGGAGTGGAAGGCGGTGGATATTAAAGATGCTGTCGGGGCGCTCCAGCTCGGTCGACCGACGCGACATGCTTTGATCATATGAACTCTTATTTTTCTGGGCTTTGATGAACGTGCCGTGGCTCCCAAGTCCCGGCTGAAGCTGTAAAAGTCGAAGGGTCTTTATAGCCGCGCGCAATTTCATCCACTGCGTCGCGGAAGAGGGCTGGAAGATTGAAAAGAGGTCCGCTTCCGATAACTCGTAGTATGGGATTGTGGCCTGAAGCGATGAGCAGTCGCTTCGCCGCGCCTCTCCGAGATGTATGTGAAACGTACCGCCGGCGAGGGGTTCGTATTCACCGGTAGCATCGAGTAGCACGATGTTCGACCGGTGCTTAGCGCATTCCTCGATAAGTCGGGTGACGGACCAGCTCTTGCCAGATCCCGAGCTGCCAACGATAGCGCAATGTCTACCAAACACCTCCTCGGGCGAGAGCGTTACACACGACAGGTCGTCGAGTGAGGTTGCAAGGGTGAGGGCGATATCTTTGTTCCGTGCCATGTACCGTTCGCAAGGTCCCGTTTGTTCGTGTGGACACATACCAGGGACGGCAGAAAACCCATTCCTCTTGATATCTAAGAGCGCATGGTTTATGCGACAATTTTAATTTAATGTCCTGATATTTTTAGGGTTTCACCTTGGCGAGCGCTTCGATATAACGCACAATAGCGTCTAGATATAGCTTAGACGGGGTTTGTTTCGACGCGGCTGCCGACCACAAGGCCTATGAGCCGGTAGTTGAGGTGTAGTTTTCGCGTGATAGTATGGGATGGTTTGGTCTCTTTCGTAAACGGAGCGGTATGAGTCTTTTGAAGTCGTTTTACGGGTCGACCATCGGGAAGAAGGTCTCGATGGCCCTTAGTGGGTTAGTTCTTGTGCTTTTTGTGCTCGGGCACATGGCTGGAAATTTAAAGCTCTTCGCTGGAATTGATCCTAGCTCGGGCGATTACAAGATCGACGACTATGGGCGTTTCCTACGCGCCATAGGCGCCGAGATGCTTGGACACTCCGGGGTCTTATGGCTCGTACGGGTGGTGTTACTCGCGTGCCTTGTGGTTCATGTCGTTAGTGGAATCCAGCTCGCCAGACTGAATCGCCGAGCCAAGCCCATTGGGTATAAGAACCCCAAATATCGCTCCGCGAACGCGGCATCTCGAACGATGCTCTATGGGGGACTTTTCCTCTTGGTGTTTATCGTCTTTCATATTTTTCATTTCACGACGGGGCAGCTTCATTTCTCGGGTTTCGTTGAAGGTCAGGTTTACGCCAACGTTTTTTACGCGTTCCGAAATGTCTTCACCGCGGGCTTCTACGTGGCCTCGATGGGCCTATTAGCGGCGCATCTTTATCATGGGACGTGGAGTATGTTTCAAACCCTCGGCGTGGATACTCCATCTTGGAATCACGGAATTCGGACAGCGGCCAAGTTGGTGGCACTGGCGTTGTTTGTCGGATTCTCGTCTGTTCCCGTCGCGATCGCGGTAGGAGCGCTGCCTGCGCCAGTCGAGACATCAAACATCGGTCATTAATGGTTTTTTAATAGACGAGTTTTTATGCAACTTAAATTAGACTCAAAGATTCCCTCTGGTCCCCTCGAGACAAAGTGGCAACGTCACAAGGCGAGCATCCGTCTCGTTAATCCGTCGAATAAACGCAAGTACTCGATTATCGTGGTAGGTAGCGGATTGGCGGGAGCCTCGGCCGCGGCGTCACTCGGGGAGCTGGGCTATCAGGTCTCATGTTTTTGTTTTCAAGACTCGCCGCGACGAGCGCACAGTATCGCCGCGCAGGGTGGCATTAACGCCGCGAAGAACTATCAAAATGACGGGGACAGCGTATACCGACTCTTCTATGACACCATTAAGGGAGGAGATTTCAGGGCGCGTGAGGGCAATGTGTATCGTCTGGCTGAGATGAGCGTGAACATCATCGATCAGTGCGTCGCTCAGGGAGTTCCGTTTGCCAGAGAGTATTCCGGATTGCTCGCGAATCGCTCGTTCGGTGGCGCGCAAGTCTCGCGCACCTTTTACGCGAAGGGGCAAACAGGACAGCAGCTGTTGCTGGGCGCGTATTCAGCCCTCAATCGTCAGATTCACTTAGGCTCGGTGAAAATGCACTCATCCACTGAGATGATGGACCTCATTATGAGCGAGGGGCGTTGCCGAGGGATAGTGACCCGAGATTTGCGAACAGGTGAAATTGAAACTCATGTCGCTGACGCTGTGATTCTCGCCACGGGTGGATACTCCAATGTGTTTTACCTCTCGACGAACGCCAAGGGGTGCAATGTGAGCGCCATCTGGCGCGCATACAAGCACGGCGCTGGGATGGCGAACCCATGCTTCACGCAGATCCATCCAACAAGCATACCGGTCTCCGGAGAGTACCAGTCGAAGCTTACGTTGATGAGTGAATCGTTGCGAAACGATGGACGTGTATGGGTGCCAAAGAAGAAGAGGGATACTCGCAATCCAAAGGATATCCCAGAGGACGAGAGAGATTACTACCTCGAGCGACGGTACCCGAGCTTCGGTAACTTATCTCCCCGCGACATAGCGTCACGCGCCGCTAAGGAACGGTGTGACGCGGGTTACGGTGTGGGACCGATGGGATTAGGGGTCTATCTTGATTTCGCCGCGGCGATTCAGCGCTTAGGACGAGACACGATCGCGGCACGATACGGCAACCTATTCGATATGTACGACAACATCACCGGCGAGAATCCGTACGAGGTTCCGATGCGAATTTACCCGGCGGTTCACTATACGATGGGCGGTCTGTGGGTCGACTACAATCTAATGACAACGCTGCCAGGTCTCTTCGCGGCGGGAGAGGCGAACTTCTCCGATCATGGGGCGAATCGACTCGGCGCGAGCGCTCTAATGCAGGGATTGTGTGACGGCTACTTTGTTATCCCGTACACGATCGGAGACTACCTCGCGCAGCAAAAGCCGGGTGGTTTCTCTGTGGATCATCCAGACGCGCAGGTCGCCGAACACCGAGTGCGTGAGCGGGTAGACGCGATGCTCAAGCTCAATGGCAGCAAGCCCGTCGACTACTACCACCGCCAGCTCGGTAAGCTGATGTGGGACAAGTGCGGTATGGGTCGTAATGAGGCCGGTCTCAAGGAGGCTCTCGCGCGCATACCTGAGCTTAAAGCGGAGTTCTTGGCGAACGCTCGCGTCACCGGAACAGGAGTTGAGCTTAACCAGGAGTTAGAGAAAGCGGGGAGAGTCGCCGACTTCTTTGAGTTCGCTGAGCTGATGTGCATTGACGCGCTTAACCGTAATGAGTCTTGTGGCGGGCACTTCCGAGAGGAATACCAGACGGAAGACGGAGAGGCGAAGAGAAATGATGACGAGTATTGCTACTCGGCTGTTTGGAGTTTGAAAGAGGATGGGACTGGTCACGAGATGACTAAGGAACCACTGACTTTCGAGAATATCAAATTGTCGACCCGAAGTTACAAGTAAGGAGTTGTGTTATGAATTTAACGTTGTTCGTGTGGAGACAGAAAGATTCCGCCTCACAGGGCGCGTTCGAGCGATATCAGCTCAGCGATGTCAGCGAGGATTCCTCCTTTCTTGAGATGTTAGACCTCTTGAACATCAGGCTAGTTGAGTCCGGGAATAGCCCAGTAGCTTTCGAACATGATTGCCGCGAGGGAATTTGCGGGTCGTGTTCGATGACGATTAATGGATGTGCTCATGGTCCTAAGAAGCTAACTACGGCGTGTCAGTTGCACATGCGCAATTTCTCGGATGGAGATGAGATCTATATCGAGCCTTTTCGAGCCAAAGCCTTCCCAGTTGTGAAAGACCTTGTCGTTGATCGGTCAGGGCTTGACCGCATTCAGATGGCAGGTGGCTATGTTTCGGTATCCACCGGGGCGGCGCCTGAGGCGAACTCGACGCCAGTCGACAAAGAGAGCTCTGATGAGGCTTTCGAGGCGGCAGCGTGTATCGGTTGCGGCGCGTGCGTTGCGGCTTGTCCAAATGGATCCGCGATGCTTTTCACGGCGGCTAAAATTGCCCATCTGAGCTTGCTGCCGCAGGGACAGCCAGAGCGCATGGATCGGGTATCCAGTATGGCGGCCCAGATGGACGCAGAGAACTTCGGGGGGTGCACTAATCATGGGGAGTGCCAGGAGGTCTGTCCAAAGGGAATTAGCATTAAATACATCACGCGCATGAATAGGGACTTTATCCGTGCTACGGTAACCAGGGCGGTTAGCCTGCGGGGTAAGATGCAGGCGCAGTGAATTGGCCCGCGCTCGCTGTATGACCGATTTTTATTAAGACCTCCTTCGCCATCGTTTTCGAGTGAGAAGGTGTAGGACGAGCGGGGCGCTATGCTTACTTTGTCGAGGGAGTTTCTATGAATCCACGAGCTAGCTCGGTCACAGCATGGTCGCGGCGCGCGACATCTGTGCTCCTGTACGGCTGTCTCATAAGTGGATGCGCGTTTCGGCAGCCTCCTGGCTCCAGTGCTCACAATGTGTCGCTTGGTAGTTGCTCCCCCACACCCTGTGTGTCTGTTGCCCTCGGCGCGACGCCTGACCTTGAGGGGATCGCGGCGTCGGATGATGTAAAGCAGCGCGTTCGTAAAGAGATAATGGCGGTCTTGTACGCTTCCGTGGATCTCGAGGGAGGTGAGCCCACTCCAGAAAGTTTGATCGCCGAATTAAATGCGAGGTTGGATGACTATAAGCGCGAAAGCTCAGCTCCGATTGACTGGAAGCTTCGTAGGCACGCTAATATCGTGCACTCCAACGAGGACGTGATCTCGGTTGAGGTCGTTAGTGAGGGATACCTCGGGGCCGCGCACGGATTCGCGGATAAAACCTTAATGACGTTCGACGCTCATACAGGGGCTCGTATGTCAGTCGGCGACGTGGTTGCCGAGTCGGTTCGGGCAACGTTGTCGAAGATAGTGGAGGCGGAGTTCCGTCGAGCGCGAAGCATCCCGAGCACGCAGAGCTTACAGGACGCTGGCTTCTTCATTTTGCCAGGTCAAGAGATGCCGCTCGCGGAAAACTTCGCCTTGACCGAACGTGGATTAGAGCTGCAGTACAACCCTTATGAAGTGGGTCCATACTCGCAAGGAGCGACACGCGTGACAGTGCCGCCGGAAGCCGTTGAGCCGCTCTTGATGGCTAACCTCAAAGGCGCGTGTAAGGTGTCCGCCGCGCGACCTGCTGAATAGGGAGGCTGTCTTGATCGCGAGAGGTCTACCAGCATTAGTTCTCGCGCCGATGGATGGTGTCACGGACTCGCTCATGCGAGAGCTGTTAACGCGTCGTATGCCGTTTACCTACACGGTCACCGAGTTTCTTCGAGTGTCGAATCTGACACCGCCCTCGCATGTGTTCTTGCGATCTGTTCCAGAGCTTGGAGCGATTTGTTGTACAAAATCGACAGTACCGGTAGGTGTGCAGCTACTAGGGGGAGACGCGAACCTGATGGCGGAGTCAGCGAGTCGCGCGGCGTCGCTTGGGGCGAAAGTGGTAGATATCAATTTTGGATGCCCAGCGCCGACAGTGAATCGTCATGACGGCGGGGCCACGCTGCTCAAGTTTCCGAGCCGGTTAGAGGAGATCGTTTCTAAAGTTCGCGCGGCTGTGCCCAAAGAGATTCCTGTCTCCGCGAAGTTACGTCTGGGTTGGGAGGATCCGACTGATATTCACAGAAACGCTGAAAGCGTCGCGCGCGGTGGCGCCTCCTGGATCACGATCCATGGGAGAACGAAGATGCAGGGCTACACGCCTCCGGCGTATTGGGGGCCGATTGGGGAAGTAGCGCGCAGTCTTGATATTCCGGTCGTCGCGAACGGTGAGATTTGGACAGTCGATGATCTTAAGCGCTGCCAAGAGATGACGGGGTGTGAGCATTTCATGCTAGGAAGGGGGGCTCTCGCCGATCCGGCGCTTGTGGCTGAATGCGCGACATTCTTAGGGATTCCCGTAAGCGCTGACGCGAGTGAGTCGAGTCGAGACTTCAGTCGTTGGCGAAATCTCATTCTCGAGCTAATTCAGATGTCACGAACCGCGGCGGAAGCGGACAGGCGCACAGTGGCGCGCGTAAAGCAGTGGCTCAATTACGCCAGTCATCGCAAGACGATTGAATGGTTTGATTCCGTAAAGAGAACGAAAGACACAGCTGATTTGACTAGGTCTCTCACGGAGCTAGGCGCGCGGTATGGTCTCGACTCGGCGAAGCTGGCGGCATGATGGAGAGGCTGTTCAAGCTCGTTCGCGATCTTGCGTCGCCGCAGATTTGGTCCGCCGGCGTGGAGTTGGCGCGCAATGCCGAGTTTTATCCTGACGAGGCGCTCGATAGTGACGAGCGTGCTTGGCGTGTCGTTCGTGGCCCGAGAGACAGGGTGTGCAGGGTTGTCCTTTCTGAGGCGAACGAGCTGTGGCAGTGCGATTGTGGAGGCGACGACGATCCCTGCGCCCATACAATCGGTACAATCCTTGCTGTGCGGCAGGGGCGCGAGCACTCCGGCTTAGTCAAAACGGGATCGTTAACGCCGGCGATTGTCATACACTCATTTACGACGAGTGGCGCAGTGCTGTCGTTTGAAAGGGTTTTTGTCGTGGGGGACGAGACGACTCCGGTTCGGACATCCCTGAGTCAGGCGATAATCGACGCTAGCAAGAACAACCGCGCGGTCTCTCTTACCGAGGCGGAAGAGCGAATTGATCACGCCTTAGCTGGACGCTATTTCGGGGTTCTTGAGCCCAAGACGATGCGCAGGTTGATCCCAGCGCTCTCTCGGGTGCGGCACGTTGAGATTGACGGGGCGCGACGCAACGTGGCGAATGAATCACTCGCGATTGATGTCGAGGTGGTAGATGCCTCGGTGGGCGAGATAACTGGGTTTCGCCTGCGTCGAGTTGAGGATCCCCTCATAGAGAGAATCTATGATAACAGCGCCGCGATAAGAGCGGGGCAGTTGTATGCGGTAGAGGATTCAGCGTTGTCAGTCGATGACATCGAGCTCTTGCGGGGGGAGGGTACGTTCTTTCCAGGCTCTCGCGAGCTGGATCTCGCGACTCGTGTTATTCCCGCCCTACAGACAAAGGTCCGAGTCGTGGTGCGAAGCGCGTCGTTGCCTCGAACTCGTCGAATCGCGCCACGAGTTGTCGTCGAGACAATAGCCGATCCGTCCGGAATGTTGCTCACGGTAGTTCCACATCTCGTATACGGAGAGCCGATTATCGCTCGCGTGCGAGAAGGGCAACTTCAGCTAGTCGACGCTCGCGAGGTGCCGATTCGCGACACGCTAGAAGAAGGCCGCCTCGCTCGTGAGGTCGCGATGAAACTTTCACTTAAGGTTGGGGAAGCTTCGGTCTTTCGGGGCGAGTTGGCTGTTCATTTCACAAGACGCCTTACTGGGTGGAGCACGGAAGGTTCTGGAAGGTCGGCTTTTACGCCAACGGAGACACTCCTTCCCAAGGCGCTAGGTTCTCGAGAGGGAATCGATATCGGTTTTGAGACCTCGTCGAAGGGGGAAGCCGACGCGGAGCGGGTACTCGAGGCGTGGCGTCGTGGAGAGTCTTTCGTTCCCTTAGCAGGGGGAGGGTGGGGCACAATACCACACGAGTGGCTGTCGTCTCATGGGGACGCGTTAGCGCGTCTCTTAGCGGCGAAAGCTGAAGGTGAGACAATACGCCCTCGGGCGCTCTCGGATGTTGTGGAGCTATGCGATTCCCTCGACATAGCCTGTCCGGATTACTTCGATTCATTGCGGCGGTATCTGCGGCACGTCGACTCCATTCCCAACTATCCGACGCCCCCCGATCTGACCGTTGAGCTGCGTGACTACCAACGCCATGGAGTTAACTGGTTGGGCTTACTGCGTGAGAATGATATCGGCGCGCTTCTCGCCGATGACATGGGGTTAGGCAAGACGTTGCAGACACTGTGCGTGATTCAGTCGGGCGCGCTTATCGTTTGCCCTACCTCCGTGCTTTCAAGCTGGCAGGAACAGATAGCGAGGTTTAGACCAAGCTTGCGTGTTTCGGTCTATCACGGACCACAACGCCAGCTGTCAGAGGATAGTGATATAGTGCTTACGTCGTATGCTCTCTTGCGAATTGATCAAGAGATTCTGTGTGGACGAGAGTGGACGACAGTGGTGCTTGATGAGGCACAGACGATCCGAAATCCGGGAAGCCAGGTGGCGCAGGCCGCGTACCGATTAAGAGGCGGGAGCCGAATTAGTCTTAGTGGTACGCCCGTCGAAAACTCGCTCGACGATCTCTGGAGCCAGTTTCACTTTCTCAACCCTGGGCTTCTCGAAAGCTATGACGCTTTTCAGAACCGATATTCTCGAGCGATTCAGGGCGGGGATGTGGAGATGGCACGCAGGCTGAAGGAGCGGGTAACGCCATTCATTCTTCGACGCATGAAACAGCAAGTGGCGAAGGAGCTGCCACCAAAGACCGAGGTCGAGCTTCAGTGTGATCTCTCCGATGAGGAGCGTGTGCTGTATGAATCGATTCTGGGAGCGGCGCGTCACGAAGTGCTGGAGCGTTTAGAGATCGGTGAGGGAGTGTTCTCTGTTCTTGAGATGCTCTTGAGATTACGACAAGCATGCTGTCATCCGGGTTTGTTGCCAGGTCACTCCTCCGCGTCGTCGAGTAAAGTTGACTTGTTGATGGATACACTCGCCCGTTCTAGGGCTCAAGGTCACCGTTCTCTGGTCTTTTCGCAGTGGACTTCTATGCTCGACCTGATTGAGCCGCATTTAGAGGCGGCTTCGATCTCATTCTGCCGAATTGATGGCTCGACGGCGGACAGAGGGTCTCTCGTTGAGCGTTTTCAGGCGACTGATGGTCCTGAAGTCATGCTTCTCTCGCTCAAGGCCGGTGGAGTAGGGCTCACCCTCACCGCGGCGGATCATGTCTTCATTGTAGATCCGTGGTGGAACCCCGCCGTCGAGGACCAGGCGGCTGACCGTGCCTATCGGATCGGACAAGAGAACCCGGTCCTCGTTCACCGACTTGTGACTCGTGACACGATTGAGGAGCGAATCCTGAACCTTCAGCGCCATAAGCGAGCGCTATTGGCCAATACGTTAGAGGCTCAGACGGGGGCAGGGCTTAGTCGTGATGAGCTGCTGGCCCTGTTAATCTCGTAATTACAGCTGGTTAGCCTAAGCTTTTACCTGAAGCACTTCTACGGCTAGTATCGATAAGGGGTTGGAACATAAACCCATTCCTGCTGTATGACTACGAACGCCGCTCACATTCTTCCAACTTCCTACAGTTCCGAGCGAACGAGTCGTCATGCTCCCGCTGGTCGAATAATCCGGGCTAGTGCGGCTGCGGCTCGGCCTGAACTGCCTCACGACGACGTAATGCTCCATTCGCAGGTCCACGGTACAAGACGTCGGAGTGTGAAGGTTCCCGTGGTGGGGTTTTGTTTTTTATCTCTCGGGATTGGCGGATTGCTAGGCTCTGGCGTGTTACACGAGGCAGGGGTCCAGTCGCCACCACCTCTGTTGGTGATTCAGAGCGCTGGAGCCGGCGAAGAAGCGCGATCCGATATATCAGTTCGACAGTTGAGGATGCTCGCAGTTCGGGAGAGTCCACGTTCGAAAGTCACAAGCGACGAATTGCCCTTTAAAAGCTTGAATACGGTTAGTCATTCTTTAGAGGTTCCCACGGTTAACCCCATGAAGGTTCGTTACCGCGAGCGACTTGCGAGCTTCAGCACCGCGCAACCGCTTTCTGCCACCTATGGCATTAATCCCTCCGGCTTGATAGCTCCGGCGGAGATAGTGCCGACTCGATATGTGAACTCCGCGACCGCGACTCCACCATCAGGTTCTCATATGACTTCCCGAGTCCTTTCGATTATTAAGAAGCACGCCCCCAAAAATAGAAATTCCAAGATCCTCGCGGATGCTATCGTGCGAGAGGCGTTAGCGCAGAATTACGACCCGTTATTTGTCGCGGCGGTTATAAAAACCGAGAGTCTTTTTAACCCGGTCGCGCGGTCACACAAGGGCGCGCAAGGACTCATGCAGATCATGCCAGCGACGGGGGCATGGTTGGCGAATCGTGAAAGCCTTCCCCGCCTAAAGCTCACTGACACACGGCACAATCTTCGTTTAGGAATTACCTACCTAAAGCAGCTTGAGAGTGAATACAACGGAGACCGAGTCTTTACCCTCGTTGCCTACAATTGGGGACCCGGTCATGTCCAGATGGCGTCGGGTGGAAAACGGCGCATACCTGGCGAGTGTCTGCGGTACGCGGTCCGCATTCTCAACGATTATCGACGATGGAAGTCGGGAGTCATTTAAAAAACCTCAGCTACGTGCCTGTAGTTCTGTGGCCTTTAATCCCCGAGATCGTGGGATATAGCCTCCCTCCTTTTTTCGTTACTATTCACCATGTTCTTAAAGTCGTGTGCGCATAGCGCTGCCGAAATAGCTGTTTTTTAGGGCACTTCCTTTCCTGTCATCCCCTAATCGGGGATGCAGATTTTCGGTGAATGGGTAGGTTTTTCCACCCCGCATTGCTCCGCAATGCCACCCCTGCATAGGGGCTAACGTGTACGAGGAGAATATGCTGAGTAGTTACATTTTTTAAGAAATGCCTAAAGTTTTTGGAGGTAGGTGCCGACCTTAAAAAGGGCATTTACGAGGTTGTTATGAGAAGAATCTGTATCTCTTTCTTATTCCTGGTACTTACGCTTAACGTGAGTCCGAGTTTGGCGCAGGTGGAGGTTTTTGAATCCGCCCCGTTCGGTGTGTCGATGAAATGCCGAGTTATCGATTCGAATAAGGTATGTAGTGCGGGATACGACCTCGCGACCTCAGCCCCACCCGATAAGCCATGTGACCCCACCTCTCGAGGCAGGCTCATCTCTTCTATCGAATACACGACATCGTCCATTCGATTTTGCGTTACCGATACGTGCGCTAACGGCGTACGGACCACAGACCGAATTCCCTACACCAGTGAGAGTTATCGGGTGTCATATTATGTCTGTGGCGACACTGGCTGGGATCTAAAGTGCACAACTCAGACTGATTATGCTTCGAAGTGTGGGCAAGGGCCCACTCCAGTGTCGTGTAAAGACTGCGACGGAAAGTCGGTGACCTTTACCCCTAATACGCTCGGTAATCCGACTCGAGTCCAGAGCTCCACACCAGAACTAGGTTGTCGGGAGGTGTTCTCCAAATACCGACCTCAGGTGGAAACTGAGAGAAGGCGCGAGCAGCTCGTGTATGAGGCGATACTCGCTCAGTCGGCGATCTCACGAGCTGCGGCGACACAAAGCGCGGCTCTCTCGCGGGGTGGGGCCTCCTGCGCGGTCGGGGAACAGAAAGTAATTAACCCCAATTTCTAAAGACGGTTCGCCAGAATGAACTGAACTCTATGAAGGCAGCGGGGTTATAATTCCGCTCGCCTACCTACTTCATCAGGGCTATGATGAGGCTATGAGTCCGCGAATCTTTGAAGATGATGAGGATAACGATCCGGTTCCCACTCCCGAGCGATCAGCTGTCGCGCGGGAGGTGGAGGACCTTCAGAAGACCATACTTCGTCTCGCGCGCGATCGTGAGCGCCTGCCTCAGCCTCTGTTTTGGTCTCTGTTTAACAGTCGATTGCGAGATATCAAAAAGCATAAGGACCTGACGCGACTTTTGAAAGAGACGTTCGGCGAGTCCGAGTAGGTTTGGGTTTGTAGACTATGACGCTCGACATCAAGCGTCAGATCTCCGACGTGACAGCTACTAGTTCAGCGGCGATGCTAGCGCGCTCCGCTATTCGCTCCCGTGGTACGCCGAGGCCGCTCCAGTATCCTGTGTCATTCATGAGTTCGGGGAGTTTGTGCCACTCCTGACTAGCGAGGATGGGCTGAATGCGCTTCCGAGTTGAGGGGGTGTAGTCACCTCGATATCGAAGATCAAAGACGATCTCCTGTGCGGCGCTAGGAAGCGTGTCCCAGTCCACCGCTCCGTAGGTCGCCACTGTATCGCTCTTAGCGAAGATCCTTTTAATGTCATTGATCGTCTCGGGTGTCGTGACCTGCTCAAAGAGGCGCCGCTGCGCCTCCAGGGAGAGAATCGGGGCAATATCGCGGTTGTTTCGAATAAACACCGCCGCGGCGTTTCCCCGAAGTCCCCCGCCGCGTGAGAGAATCTCGGCGTCCTGTCGTCCCACACCGGCGAGTCCGAGCTCCCGAGCGACCTGATGCTGGGCGCGGAGACCCATGTCGTATCCGCGACCGATCGTGACCCCGCTTCCAGAGCCGCCCGGCCAGGTAATAGAGCGACTGAAATATCTCCCTAAGCTCTCGCTTCCCTCCGCGTCAAAGGTTCGCTGCCCGAACCGCACCTGTAGGTGCGGACTATTTGGATTGGTGAGAATGGGATCTCCTGCCGCCCCAACAGCGTGTTGAAGTCGTGCCTGCGCGATAGCCCGTATGTCAGCCATGGTTCGATCTCCTTTTCAGTTCTTAACTCAGAAAAGAAATCGGACAAATCTTTAGGAAGTTGCGCGACGCCGGAATAATTGTCGAAAGAGGGCTAGTAGCAGAAACGTCCCCAGCGCCAAGCTTGGAACCCACTTAAATCGTTCGCTCATGGTTGGCGAGACTGGAAGGCTCTTCCTCGCTTGATCTCCCCAGGCACGAATCAGATCTGTGCGTACCGACGTGTCGCGTCCCCAAGAGCCGCCGGCTGACAAAGTCTCAGCTAGCGATTCCGACACGGGAATGCCCCGTAGAATAGCCGGATCATCGGTGCGGACCAGCCGCTCATGAACATCAATTATGAACGCGCCGAATAGGTCGTTCACTAAATTCCACCTGCGAGCCGCTTTGGCCGCGTCGTAGGGAAGAATGTTTGTCAGCGTGAAAGGATCGCCCTGAAAGAGTGTCGCAGGCTCAATCGTTCCGTAGACGGAGGGCAAAACGGAGAGCTTCCCAAGTTCGTAACGCTTCGGACCGCCGGGAACGCCTCTCTTCCCGTACCAGAGACGCTGTCCTGTATCGGAAAGCAGGAACTCTATGAATCGAGTCGCGACGGCCGCGTGCGGCGCCCCTTTCAGTAACGCGATACCATCACCGTTGATGGCGGCGAAATCCTCAGGAAGAGCGAATCCCAAGCGATCAGCGCCAACTTGACGAATAATGTCCCCCGCGTATGTATCGATGGCGATACCGTAGATGATCTCGCCTGTGGCGACCTCTTTTCCAATGACGCTCGCCCCTCCGGAATAATTTCGCACGTTTCTGGAAATCCTTTGAATTATCTCCCAACCGCGCTCCCAGCCGTACCCTTGCAGAATAATCTCAAACATCGCGTGCATACTGCCGCTCTTTCTGGGATCGCCGGCTCCGACAAGATCGAAATACTCTGGTCGCGCCAGATCGCTCCACGTGCGGGGAGTTTGGAGATTTAACTTGTTGATGGCCGATTTGTTATAAAGCAACCCGAACGCGCTAAAGGCGTTCGAGAACCAGAGTCTTTTTGGAGAATAAATCGGAGAGCCAGCGAGCGTGCCGGGAATCGCCGCGAGAACACGCTCCGAGACGCTTGCTGAAGCTAAGCTGCCAGCGCGTTCAAGTTCCATGAATGAGTCGACACCTCCGCCGAAGAAAAGATCAACGCCGATGCCTCGAGGGGAATTGAGGAACTGATTCTTGATGTACTTGACGATATCCGAGGTTCCTCCGACGTCGAGCCAGCGAAACGTGACTGAGCGCCCCGTTTCTCTCTTCCACTGCTCGTTAAAGGCCTCGCTGAACTCGTGTCGGATCCCCTCCCAATGTGGCGTCACGACCACGACCTCGTCATCTTCGGCGGAGGCTGCCGGGCTGAATCCCAAAACTCCGATGAGAAGCAGCGCGCACGAGAGTCTGCGCGCCCGAAGGCTGTGTTGTGAAAAAACTTCGGCGAGATAGAAGGTAAGAATCATGATAAACATCACCACGGCACCTAGGGCGGAAGCCACTTCAATACCGTCAGGTCTACCCATCAAAGAGTAGATCGCCTTAGAAACAGGATAGAACTTCGCCTCAAGCGCGAGCAGGAGGCTGTCACTCACCTCAATCATGGAGTAGGCGAACGTTAACATCGCTCCGACGACGAGGTGACGACTTACAAGTGGTAGGATCACTCGTCGCGTGGTCTTAAAAGGGGATGCTCCCACCATATAGGAAGCCTCCTCAAGAGCTACATTCGCTTCCTGGAGGCCGGCGAAGGCAGAACGAACCATGGCGGGCACTCGGCGGATAGTATACGCGGCGATTAGAAGCGGAAAAGGGTTAACTCGATTATCGATGATTGTGGCAGTGAACGCTCCGACGAAGCCAAACGCGAATACTATCCCTGGAACCGCCAATGGTATGAGAGACAGAGCCTCAAACAGCTGTCGTTGAAAGCCTCGACCGCGACGAATACGAAACGCCGTCAACATGCCGATTATGACCGTAAGACCGCTCGCGATGAGGCTCAACACCGTGCTGATCACGAGACTTCTGGCTGTAAGTGGATGATAGAGAACCTCAATCAGGTGATGGGCAGTCCATGTCTGCGGAAGGATCGACATAAACCAGTCCCGGGAACAGGCGAGAGCCAATACCATCACCTGTGGTACGCAGGCGAGAAGGGCATAACTCAGGGCGATCGCCAGAGCAAGCAACGCGAGCGGCGTCGCGAGCTGTCGATTAGCGCCTCCCTCTCGACCCCGTCCAGTACCAGAGAAGCCGCCCGTCATGACACTGACTTTGGAGATGTTGAAAAGCGCGACAGACAGAAAGCAGGTAAACACCACAAAGGAATATCCTACTGGGTTCTCGTTCAAATCAGAGAGCATATTGTAGATCTGAACAGAGATGACGTTTCGATACTCAAAGACGAGCGGAGTGCCGAGATCCGTAAAGCTAGCGATGAAGACGAGTGTGGCGCCAGCGAACCATCCAGGGAGCGAGAGCGGAATGGTAATAGATCTCAAGACTCGCCACCGAGAGGCGCCGCTCATGAGCGCCGCTTCCTCAAGGGTAACATGAGCGTTCTTTAATGAGGCGCTGATGGTTAAGTAAAGTAAGGGAACGAGGTGAATGACCTGCAGCACCACGATACCAAGACGGTTGCCACCGCCCAGCCAGTTTATAGGTTCGGCTATAATTCCGGCGTCCAGCAAGAAAACGTTCAAGCTGCCGAACCGACTAAGGAGCTGTCTTATGCCCAGAACGCCAACAAAGGGAGGCGAAATGAGAGGAAGGAGCAAAAGCGCGTGAAGAGGCCCATAGAACGGGATTCGAGCTCGAGAAAGCAGGAGCGCCAGTGGATACGCCAAACATGTGCACAGAAGCGTGACCGTGATAGCGAGGTTAAAAGAATTAAAGATTACGTGTCGATAGAAGTCAGTTCGGAACATCACACCAAAGAAGTGAAACGAGAGATGGCTGTTCCAGATAAAGGCGCCCTTAAGGACATAGCCTAAGGGATACATCATAAAGGTGATGAAAAAAGCGAGTAGGAGAAAGGTGTAAAGCGGCGTTTTCTTCACGATTGTGCCTCATGCGCCTTTCGAGAAGCTCGTGGTGAGTATGGCATACTGACTACCGCTCCAAAAACATGGCGCTGCTCGGCTCCCAGAACGCCTGAATCTCCGCGCCGATGGGCTGGAGCTCCTGTGGCGAAGCGGCTGATTCAAAAGCTCGAATATGACAATCGCTGCCTACCCGAAGAGTGACGTCGTATCGAGCGCCGCGAAACGAGCGCCGAACGATCTGCGCCGGCACAGACGCCACGTCTACTTGACGAGGGGGGCGGCCGATGGAGATACGCTCGGGGCGAAGGCAAAGGTATCCGGATGTGTTAGCCTCGGCGGTTGTGTCTGGCGAAAGAGCGATGCGCAGCTTCTCATCGCCCAAGAGGCTTGCGTGCGTCGCGCCCTCGCGAGATATGGAGCAAGGAATTATGTTCGCCTCACCAAGAAAGCGGGCGCAGAAAAGCGAAGTCGGCTTTGAATAGAGCTCAACTGGCGAGCCAACCTGCTCGATGGAGCCATTATTCAACACCGCGATGCGGCTACCGAGAGACAACGCGTCGTCCTGATCATGCGTGACGTAAATCATCGTTGTTCCTAATCGGCGATGAAGGTCGGCGAGCTCTTCTCGAATCTCCTGACGCAAGCCCGCGTCTAGGTTAGAGAGGGGCTCATCAAGAAGGATAATAGATGGCTCTATAGCGAGGGCGCGCGCGAGGGCGATGCGCTGTTGTTGACCGCCTGAGATCTGGTGAGGATAGCGGTCAGCGAACACCTCCATTCGAACCAGTGAGAGCGCCTCTTTGACCCGTGAGTCCCGTTCCCGGTTCGTGAGCGGTAAATTCTCCAGACCGTAACGGATGTTTTGAGTAATGGTCATATGGGGCCAGAGCGCGTACTGCTGGAACACCATTCCGATGCCACGCCGCTGAGGTGGGACACCATCGACTACCACGCCATCGATCGAGATCGTTCCATTATCCGCTGATTCGAGCCCGGCGATAATCCGTAGAAGTGTCGACTTACCGCAGCCTGATGGACCCAGCAGGAAGAAAAACTCTCCGGACGCGATCTCAAGTGACAGCGCGTTGAGCACATGACCTGCGCCAAACGACTTGGAGAGGGATGAAATTGAAAGAGAAGACATAGTCCTGCCGTCAACGAGGGAGTGGGTAAAGAAAAATCATGACACCACAGCGCTCCACGCAACTTTATCGAGCGCCAGACGATTATTGCACAGACACGACGGTGGCGCACCGCCCCTTAAGCCTGTCGGCACGGGGGTGTTTCGAGCACCATAACTGTGTCAGGATGCACGACATGGTCGCAAAGCCCCCCACTAAACGAAAGAAGAGCCCTATGCCGCCCTGGCGTCGTCAGGCCGGAGCGGTCGCATCCATCTTTGGGGATGGTGGCATTCTCAAAGTTGATTTTCAGTATTCGCCGGAACGAGTGCGAGCGATTAAGGGACTTACGGGAGCAAGGTACAATCCGGCCGATAAAAGCTGGTCGCTGCCCCTGGAGCGGCTTAGCGAACTCTTGGCGCTAAAGGATTTTCCTTCTAACGGTATTCTTAATGCGCTGGGTGTAGAGGGTGTTGTTCCACTGACACCCGAAGACGCGTTACAGGAGGTGCGCCGGGATCCGTTCCTTGTTCGCGAGGAGGTCCTCGCGGCGTTCGTCTTTGACCTCATCGTTCGATTCGCCCCCGAGAAACGGCGAGTTCGTTTTGTCCCTCGCTTTGGGTCAAACGCGCATAAGGTTTTAAAGAAGTTTCCAGGAGCCACGTTCTCGGCGTTCGATAATGCCTTTATTCTCCCCGTTGAGCGCACTGCTGAATTGCTCAAGAAACTCCGCGACAAACAGGTTCTCTTTGGCTTTGACGCAAGCGCCGGTGCGGCTCTCTCAGGCTCCGCGTCCCTGCGTAAAGAGATCGCGCTAAACCCGGAGAGCGCGGGAGCGGATGAGCTTTCCGCGGCGCTACTCACTCCCTTCATCACTGAGTCCACGGGAACTGACGTGGGGTTCCGTCCGTGTTACTTCACGACCGAGCAGTTCGCCCAGGCGTTTCCAGGTGTGCGGAGGCAGGCGGGCAAGGTGTTTTTGCTTGATGACCGTGGCTTGCTACGGTTTTTCGCCCGACGAGCGGGATTAGCTTTCCCTGTATGGCTGACACGCGAGGTGCACGAGCGAATTAGAGATCGCAGAAATCAGCTGGCGATGGAGCTTGAGACGAGCCACGGCGCGCTTGACGATATCGCCGCCGATATAGTGACGGTGCCGCTTTTATGGAGGACCTCTGAGAGGAAGCGCGCTCAGTTCGTGGTGAACCTACCAAAAGAATCAGAGGCTCGCGACCTGCTTAGGTCGCGGCTAGAAGAGGTCTTGGCTACCGAGTACGCGGATGTGGCGGAGAGTTTGACTATTGAGGTGCCAGACTCTCGATTGCTTTCAGCGCTAGGAGAAGTTGAGACGATATGTCAGCAACATTCGCTGGGCACCGTGCCGCGTAGTGAGTCGTTTGAGAGTCTCGTCAGCGAGGTTCGCGCGCGTGTACGGCTGCGCGAAAAGGTGTCCTATTTTTCCACACTCGAGGATGTTGACTCTTCAGTGGGGTCCGGACTCGCTCCCGAGGCGGCAGCTCGGCTGTTCCCGCATCAGCGGATCGCCGTGCAGTGGCTCCGAGATACCCCGTATGCCTTCCTAGGCGATGACATGGGCTTGGGAAAGACCTTGTCTGTGCTCTCGTACTTCTCCAGCCTAAAGAGTTCTGACGATTTTACGCTATTGCTTGTTGTGTGTCCCAATTCCCTCACTCGAAATTGGGTGCGAGAGGCGACGATGTGGTTTCCCGATCTTCGCGCGACGGTCCTCGCGGGCGATAAAGCGGCGAAATCGTGGTCTCTCTGTCTGCTGAATTCGGGCGCGCTGGAACAGGATGTTTTGGTGGTCAATTACGAGGCGGTACGACTCGATTACATCGCTCCAGAGCTTCAAAAGTTAGTGTCGGAGCGAAAGACCTTGCTGTGTCTCGATGAATCGCAGCGCGTGAAGAATCCTACCGCGAAGACCTTCAAGGCGATTAGTTCCATCGCGCCTGGGTGCGATCGACGGGTACTATTGAGTGGAACTCCGATGCCAAAGGATGTCACTGATCTGTGGGCGCAGATGCGAATCCTCGATGGTGGAGAGCGTTTTGGGCGTAGTTACTATAAGTGGCTTCATACAGTGGCGGAGCTAGGCACTGAGTATAGTCAATTCGCGGTCAAGAAATTCCATGAGGCCGAGGTTCAGGAGAGCGTGTGTCGGGTTCACGAGATCATGCTTCGACGCCGAAAGGAACGTGTCGTCAACTTACCGCCAAAGACATTCTCACTGAGAGAGGTTGAATTGGTCGGCTCTCAGCGTGAGCGCTACGACGAGATTCGCGAGGGGTTAATCCTCCGAATGCGGTCGCTCTCTGGTGAGCAGTTTACGCGGGATATCACGAATATTCTTGAGGAGTACCTGCGCGCGGTGCAGGTATCGTCTAACCCACGCCTTATAGACCCAGAGTGGAAGGGGGAGCCAGCTAAGTTTCTCGAGCTCGATGAGATTGTCGAGGAGGTTGTGCGCCAAGAGGGGCAGAAGATCGTGGTGTGGACCAACTACCTTGGGAACGTAGCGGAGCTATGTGAGCGGTATAAGGATCTTGGCGCCGCTCCGTTTAGCGGCGAAGTGAGCCCCTCAGAGCGCGAGGCGACGATTAGGGGGTTTCAGAGTGGCGATTCTCCGAAGATGCTCGTAGCCGTGCCAGCCGCTGGCGGCGTGGGCATAACCCTAACGGCCGCGCAGACCGCTGTGTATATCGATAAGACATGGAACGCCGAGCACTGGATGCAATCAGTTGACCGACTCCACCGTATCGGTCAACGCGGAACGGTCAACATCATCTCGCTTCTCGGTTGTAAAGTAGACGAGATTATTCATTGGAATCTGAGGCGAAAAGAGCAGGGGCAGGCGCAGGTCCTAGGGGACTACGAATCTTCTGAGAAGGAAGGCTCCACGGGAATCACCAGACAAGAGCTGCTTAAGGCGCTCGAGGAATGATACACCGTCTTGTCTGAAAGAGCTTTTGTGGTAGGTTTCAGCTCATGAAAACATTTCTCTTTCTATCTTTTATGGTTGGGCTCACTGGGTGTTCGGTCGCGGTAGATGACCAGTGCAAGCAGTGGCAAGCGCAAGGTGAGATCTTCTCGACGATGGATAACTGCGTAAAGTGTGGCAACGCTCTCGGAGTTGAAGACCTTAGCGCGGTGCGGGCGTGCGCCTTCAAGCGAGACGCAGACGCAATTCTCAAGCCATAATTCGGTAAGGATCAGGAAATGAATAAGAAGACTTCGGGCGGCGGCGCTCGCTTTGGTTGTTTCACATACGGATGTGGATTTGCGCTTCTCCTCTCTATAGTTGTATTTGGAGGGCTCGGCTACTATTACGTCACCAGCCTTCGCGCCGCCTTTAAGGAATATAGCGCGGAACAGCCGCCGGCTCTGCCACCGATCGTGGTTGATAGCGCGGTCAGTGATGCCGCGCTGACGAAGCTGGCAGCCGTGCGAGAGTCAATCGCTCAAACGACAGCGTCGCGGCAGACTTTTTCAGAAGCCGAACTTAACGCTCTGATCTCAAGATCAATCGCGAGGGACGCGGTGCGAGTTGAGCTCGCTGGCGAAGACGTTTCGGCTCAGTTTGCCTTCTCACCGTCGTTGTTCGGTGAGTGGCGAGCTGCCGAGCTTGTTCTCGGTAGCGCTTATCATCGGTTTTTTAACGGGTCTTGCAAGGCAAAGGTCTCGGTCAATAACGGTGTGGCCTCAGTGAATTTCACAGAACTCAATCTGAATGGACATACGCTTGAGGATATGGCGAGAGGACACGCGAGTCAGTGGGTATCCGGAGCTATCAACGCGACCTCGATGGAAAACACCGACGGCGCACAGGAGAAACCCTACGTTAGCGCTATTCGCTCTCTGATAGTCAAGGATGGCACAGTAGAGGTATCGGTCGGGACACCTTAGCGCGTTACGCAACGTAGTCTTTTTCCAGGCAACCGACATTTCTCTGAAAGAGTCTTCGCTGTCACCAAGCGATCCGATGAACAATTTCGGTATCCCTCAGCTGACGAGTAGTCGACGATAATCCGCTACTTTCTGGCCTTAAATATCCGCCCAACGTTCAAATATACCGCGGACTGATGGTCGTTATTGGTACCCGCCGCTACATAAATCGGAAGCAGTGGTGTATCAGCTCCCACGAACAGCAATCCTCCGACCAGACCCGTATCATCCTCAATCTGCGCGATATCGCTTCGAAGTGACGCCATCTCGATCTCTCCTCCGCCGAAGAGGTTGAGCTTAGCAAAAGTGCCTCCCAGTGATGCGAGCTCTCGGTAATAGGTGACTCGACCCACGAAGAAATCGGACGCAGAGAGACCTCCCGGCTGATACCCGGCGATATCGAACATTCCTCCAAGAACAAACACGCGGTTGGCGGGAACGGTCTCGAGATTCGTGCCGTAGTCCGTGGACAGCGTAAGTGTGTTCACCCCATAAGTAAGTGGGAGTTGGGTGGTACCGGAGAGTTGAGTGAATTCATCTGACGAGCCGAGGTTCTCGGTGTTTCGCGCCGTCTTGAAGTCAAAAAGGATTCCCTTTGTCGGGAAATCAGGAGTGTCACGCGAATCAACGCTGATTTTACCGAAGTAATCGCCGATCTCGTACGAGCCTTCAGGAAGGGATGGGTCACCAATATGGCGCGAGAACTGGCCTGTTCCACGCTCTATACCCACCTGAAGCTCTCCGCTCTTACCGAGCTTGCGACCGAGACCGAGACCTCCGACGAAACGGTTTCGCTCGTACTCCGCGATGATGTCTTGGTCTACCTGTACTGGAACCTGATAGCGATCGAGAGTAGCTATTGGGTTAATGAAGTAGTTGCTGTTCTCGTAGAGTGGCTGGTAGTAGTCCAGCTCTAGCATCGGTCTCCATCCGATATCGAGACGAACATCAAGAAACGCTCCTGCCTCGTTAAGGCCGTTAAACCGCGCGCCAAGCGCCAACTGATACGCGCTGTCCCCCTTAAAGTCGTCTTGCAGAGAAAATCCGACCTGTAGGTATTGGTCGTACCACTTCGGTTTTTTGCTATCGACGGCGATGACCGCCTCACCTTTGTCGTCCGTCTCAATCTGATAGGTGAGCGATGCCGAATGTCCCTCGGTCGACAGCTCCTTGATCTTCGTCTCAACGACCGCGGCGTCGAAAGGCTTGCCAACGAGGTCGGAGAAGGTCGACTCGATCAACTTGGTCTCAGAGGGTAAGTCAGTTGACACTGTCACCGCCGTGAGGATCGGGGCTTCGACTGGAGTCCCAGTGCGACTCCGCTGCCACTCTCTGTATTCCGTCTCGGAGATAGAAAACTTACGTAATTGCTCCACGTTCGCGAGCGCTACGGCCTCACCTTTAGCGAAGATCTCATTAGCCTTATTAAAATCAGTCGTGCTGTATCCCTTAAGATCCGGCTCGAGCAGAAGATCTCCTTTGCGCATATTCTTACGTTGAAGTTCTGAGTTCTGAGCGAGGAGGAGGGAGATAATCTGACCCGAAATACCGAGAATGCTTGTTAGCTCTTTCTTGGCTTTTAGATCGGCGACTAGATCGATAACGATAAGCTTTTGCGCTCCCATGCCAAGGGCTACGTCCACAGGCAGGTTGTTGGCGATACCACCGTCGACGAGGTATTTGCCGTCCATCTCCACGGGTGTAAAGAATCCCGGAACCGCCATGCTGGCGCGAGCGGCTCGCGCGAGGTCGCCTGAGATCAGTATCACAGCCTGACCGGTTTCGATATCAGCGGCTATAGCTCTATATGGGATAGGTAGCTTGTCAAAGTCTATGTTCCCCGGCGTTCGGTAGTAGAGTCGCTGCAAAAGCGGAAGCACGTTTTGACCACTCACAACGCCCATAAACGACGTAATACCCCCTCCGGTCACTCCGATCTTAGCGTCGCCGAGAAACTGTCCGCCGCGACCATATTTCGACCGATACTCGACATCCTGACGGGAAAGGGTTTCGTTAAAGAGGGCATCCCAATCGGTCTCGGATAGAATCTCCTCCATCTCTCGCACGGTCGCTCCAGAAGCGTATCCCGCTCCAACGATAGAACCCATACTGGTGCCGGTGATGATATCCACCGGGATTCGGTTCGCTTCGAGCACCTTAAGAACGCCGACGTGCGCCATGCCGAGAGCGCCACCTCCAGCGAGAACGAGTCCAATTTTCGGGCGGTGTTTTGGAGTCTTTGATTGCGCGCGTGAGCTATTAACCGCGCAGAAGAAAACAACTGAAACTATTAGTATGTGGCTAAAAAGACGGAAAGACCTGCGCATGACTGCCTCCACGACTAGTTGGATTCCCTAACTGTGCGGTGTTACTAGCACAGCCCATGAGTCTTGAATACTGAGGTCTTGAGAGTTTTTGAGAGGATGGTGGAAGATTAAAAAATCGACGGACGCGAGAGTGTATTTCTACACTCTGGCGCCGTCTAGAAAAGATCAAGGAACGTATTACCCTTTCTTGCGCTTGCGCTCCTTCGTTTGAGTAGCTCGAACGGAATTAAACACCTCCTCAAGAGCGGCACGAAACCGTTTCGTTGGATTGCGTGCGGGTGGCTCATTCGGATCACTCACTCCAGGATTTATGGGGTTGTCATCCCCCAGCCGTATGGCAATCCACTGGCGTAATACCGTAGCAAAACTTCCTCTGGGTTTAAAAAGGACCCACCGACGAAAGGTGTCCAGAAGACTCTTCTCGTCAACGGGTTCGGAGCTTCGCTGAAAGCCCGAATCCTCGACTATCTCTCCCGTCTCTGATTCCAACGAATCAGGCACGTAGATATCGCCAACTTTTCTCACCATTGCACTTCCTCCTTGTGTGGAGTTCGAGAAAACCGTAGCGGAAAACCAATTTTCCACCATCCACGCCTATAGTCCGAAGTAACAGTAGGTGTGGATGGTCGACCCTCGCAAACAGTGGTTGTTCTGCGATGCTCGCTACTACCCAAGAATAAAAATGTCTCTGGACACAAAGGTCTAGAGAGCCCAATTATTCCACAAAGTTACAATGCTATGCACCTGTGAGTGCTTAGGACGCAAGTTGAAGGAGAAAACACGAGCGATTTCGAACACCTACAGAAATCGTTTCTATCTGTTTGTTCATCCTATCTGTAACTTCAATGCGTTAAATCTAAGAAGGTGTCGTGACCAATAAGCCTCCCCCAGAGACAAGCCCAGAGTCTGAGTTCTGCGTGCTTAATGACGGTGAAGACTCGCGCCTTAGCGATGTTGAGCGACTGACGCTTCTTGGAGGCGCGGCGCTTGATCGAGTTCTGAGTAAGCTTGGTCGAAGCCTATCGTCAGTATCGCTCGACACCTTCGCACCCGGTCTCGATCTATCAGCTCTCAAGGCGAGTCAGATCCGCCTTAACTTGCTTCGCTCGTCAGGTGACATCGAAAAGCTTTTTGTGGCGCCTGAGATCCTGCGCCCACCAGATATCGTACACGTGCATGGGTTTCCTGAGGGGGGCGTCTTCGACCTCCGATTCCCATCACACTTTCCCATGAGCGGCTGGTCGCACGATCCTGGCTACTCCTCTATTGAGGAGAACACCACCTCCTATGTGCGACTCTGGGAGCACAAGAAGAAGGACCCCAATCGGCTCACGGTCATCGCTATCCATGGATGGACGATGGGTGACCAGAGGGTAAACTCGCTAGCGTTTCTACCAGGACTGTTCTTCTCTCTCGGTTGTAACGTAGCTCTGGTTGAACTTCCTTTTCACGGCAGACGGAGACCCGGTGGACTGCCAGAGGATCTTCCGCTCTTTCCGAGCGCCGATCCAGTGCGAACGTGTGTCGCTATGGCGCACGCCTTGTATGACTTGCGACGCCTTCGACTCTATCTTTCGCGAAGTGGTCACGCGCGCATTGCGTGTGTGGGTATGAGTCTTGGAGCCTATGTCGGCGCACTGTGGGCGTCGATGGACCAGCTTGACCGCGCCGCGTTTCTGGTGCCGCTTGTCTCGATGTCTGACATGGCTCGAGATCTATTCTCGCGTAGTGGGCTAGGACCTATCTCTGACGAGTTCCTTGAGGATCTCTTCCGCGATCACTCGCCATTAACACGCACGCCCGCGACAAAGCCGAGTTCGATCATCGTGATTGGAGGTGAGGGGGATCATCTCGTGCCGAAAACGCAAATTACGCTCCTGCAGAAGCATTGGCCCGATGTTAGAGTGGAGTGGGCAAAAGGCGGGCATGGCGCCGCGGCTAATCGGTCGGCGGTGTTTGACAGAGTTTCCTCATTTCTGATGGACACGGCATCGTAGGAATTTTTATTTAAGGTACGCTATGACAAAACAGACTACTGACACGCAATTACCGAGCCCCGCCAAAGGGCTATTTCTAGGAGATCTTCGGTTTGAGAGCATGGTTCCGTTCCCCCGCGTCTCTAATTCAGAACGTGAAACCCTCTCACTCGTCATTGAGTCGATTGACCGTTTCATGGCCGACAAGGAGGAGGATTTCCGCGCGTATGACGTCAAAGGAGAGCAGCCCACAGAGTACCTTGAACAATTAAAGGAGCTTGGACTTTTCTCTCTTATCATTCCGGAAGAGTTCTCGGGTTTGGGATTGTCGAACTCCGGTTATTCACGAGTGCTGCAACAGACCAGTCGCTACGATGCCTCAACGTCGCTCACGATCGGCGCGCACAGCTCGATCGGATTAAAGGCGCTGCTTCTTTTCGGAACTGTCGAGCAAAAAGCGCGGTATTTACCGCGCCTGGCGACCGGCGAGTTGATAGCGGCGTTTTGTCTCACGGAGGCTGGCGCTGGATCAGACGCGGCGTCAGTCAGAACGCACGCCGTTAAAAACGCTGACGGTACCTGGACGCTCAATGGCGAGAAGATCTGGATAACGAACGGAGGGACCGCGGGTTTCTTCACAGTGTTTGCCAAGACTGAAACCGCCGGTGGAAAGATGACCGGCTTTATCGTCGAGCGTGGTTGGGAAGGTGTCTCCACCGGTCCCAAAGAGGACAAGATGGGTATCCGCGCGTCGTGCACCACCACGGTGCGCTTCGACAACGTGCGGGTGCCGGCGGATTGCGTCCTCGGAGAAGAGGGAAAGGGCTTTAAGGTCGCGATGGCTGTTCTCAATAACGGGAGGACCGGTCTCGGTGGAGGGTGTGTCGGGGCGATGAAGCGCATCATTGAGCTCTCGGTTCAACAAGCGTCGCAACGCAAGCAGTTTGGAAAGAGCATCTCTGAGTTTCAGCTTATAAAGGACAAGATCGCGCTCATGACCACGCTGTGCTTCGCGTCCGAGAGCGTCGTGAGCGTAGTGGGTCATTTGATTGATTCAGGCTCCGAGGACTTCTCGACCGAGGCGGCGATGAGCAAAGTGTTCGTGTCCGAGGCTCTCTGGACGGTAGCTGATGAGGCGTTGCAGATAGCCGGAGGCAATGGCTTTATGCGCGAGTACCCATATGAAAGGGTAGTTCGCGATTGCCGCATCAATCGAATCTTTGAGGGAACAAACGAGATATTACGTCTCTTCGTGGGGCTCTCGGGCGTGAAGGAGCCAGGCGAGAACCTAGCTGATGTCGCGAGGAGCGTTAAGGGTATATTCAACGATCCGATCAAGGGCTTTGGGGTGCTGAGTGACTACGCCTCCAAGAAAGTCGGTCAATACACGAGCCTCGGAAGACCTCGGGCGACTGGGATATCAAGCTGCCTGCAAAGCGAGAGTAGTGCCTTAGAGCAGGGCGCGGTGAGGCTAGCGCAAGCCGTAGAAGTCGCCCTCAAGCGATATCGAAAGGGAATCATCGAGCAGCAGCTCGTGACCAAGAGGCTTGCGGATGTCGCGACCGACCTTTTTGTTGGGATGTGCGTTCTCTCTCGCGTTTCGGCGATCGTCGCCGAGCGTGGCGAGAATGGCTCGGCAGACGAGATTCGAATAGCAAAAGTATTCTCCAATTTCTCGAGGGTTCGTGTCTCAAACAGCTTGCGCGGACTTGCGAAAAACGCGGATGAAAGCGGCCTGGCGCTCGCTGACTCAGTGGTCGCCAGTGGTGGATATCGTTGGGACACGCTATAAAAACGTATACATTCAGTACTCAGATCTTGTAAAAACGCGGCGGCCTCCGTAGGTTTACCGTGGACGTAAGTGACAACGGAGCGCGTATGCAGAAACTTTGGGGCGGACGTTTTTCAGCGTCAGCGGATTCTTTCGCTGAGGAGTTTGGAGCATCGATTAGCTTCGACAAGCGGCTTGCGCCATTTGATATCCAGGGCAGTGTCGCGCACGCCACCATGTTGGGTACGTGCGGAATCATCTCCGCTGCGGAAAGCCAGGCTATCGTTGATGGCTTGGGGAAGGTCCGCGCAAAACTTGAGAAGGGCGAGCTTGAGTTTCGCCTCTCTGATGAGGATATTCACATGAATATCGAGCGCTACCTTACCGAGGAGATCGGATCGGTGGCGGGAAAGCTTCACACAGCCCGGAGTCGAAACGATCAGGTTGCGACGAGTTTTCATCTCTTCGTTCGCTCCTCGATAGTCGATGTCGTAGAGGCGTTTCAGGAGTTACAGAGTCGTTTAGTTGAGCAGGCTGTCGAACATGCTGGCGTGATTATGCCCGGGTATACGCACCTGCAGAGGGCCCAGCCGGTGCTTTTCTCTCACCATCTGCTGGCGTACGCGCAGATGCTTCAGCGTGATATCGATCGAGCTATCGACTTGTATGATCGGGCGAATGTGCTTCCTCTTGGAGCCGGGGCGCTCGCGGGCACTACGTTCCCGATAGACCGCCACCTCAGCGCCGATCTTCTGGGCTTCGCCGCTGTGTACGAGAACAGCATGGACGCGGTAAGCGACCGCGATTTCGTGCTGGAGTTTCTCTCGCTCGCGTCGATCGCCATGATGCATCTCTCTCGTCTATGCGAGGAGATAGTCATCTGGACGACGGGAGAGTTTGGCTACATCGAGCTTCACGACTCACTTTCTACGGGAAGCAGCATGATGCCGCAAAAGAAAAACGCCGACTTCGCGGAGTTGGTGCGCGGCAAGACGGGCCGTGTGTATGGCGCGCTCGTCTCGCTACTGACCACCATGAAGGGTCTACCACTCACATACAACAAGGATATGCAGGAAGATAAGGAAGGGTGCTTCGACACTGTCGACACCTTGCTTGGGTCTCTGACAGTCGTCGCCGCTATGGTGAGAACGTGGAAGGTTAAGGAGAGCGCGATGCGAACAAGCGCCGCTGGTGGATTCACGAATGCTACCGACGCGGCCGACTACCTAGCGAAGCGAGGAATGCCATTTCGTGAGGCGCATGAAGTGGTGGGTCGACTCGTGAAGCATTGCATCGCGAATGAGAAAGCTTTGCTCGACCTGTCTTTAATTGAGTTCAAGAGCTTCTCTAGTTTGTTCGAGGAGGATGTCTTTCAGGCTCTCGCCCTTGAGACAGTCGTGGAACGGAGAACTTCATACGGTGGCACCGGGGGCGAATCGGTTAATCGTCAGCTTGAGGTAGCGCGTGAGCTGCTCTGTCGCACGACAGCGTGGGTAGATGCGGCTACTCCGATTGTGCGACGTTAGGCGCGTAACGATGGCGTGAGGTCATCCGGCCATTCGCTTGCTTCGATGCGAGACTCCGCGAAGTTGTCCGGATATGTCCTCTAACTTGCGAACAAAGCCAGCACTGGCTTGAGCTATGCGCAGGGGCTCCCAACCTAAGAGGCGAAGCTCGTCGTCATATACATGCGCATAATCCAGGTAGTACTGAATCAGTTCCTCATCGGGCGTTATTGAGAACGTGCCACGTCTTGGGATAAGGGGTATCTCCTTAACCAGAGAGAGTTCGCGCGGGGATACTGAGTTGTTAAAAAAGGCCCAGGCGTCACGCGTCAGGAGTCCTGCCACCGACTCCTCATCTTTAGTAAGGGAAATTAAGTACTTAGCTAATGCCATATCAGAATCCTCGCTACCCGCTCATCTCTTAGATGCGACATATCGGCAGGTGGCTTCTCGCACGAACTCTCTATAGGTAGGCGTTCCGGTAAAGCTAGTGAGTAGCGATGGATGAGTCGATGATCTGATTATCGACTGCGCGCACGCCCGGGATTCGCTCGATCGCCTGCATCACGAGACCGGCTTCATGCGGCTTAAGACTCCCCCTAAGACTCACGCGGCCTTCATGAACTACGAGGTCGATTTGATGTGGGTGCTCGACAGTCCGTCCGAGGATCGATCGCAACCGACTCTCCAGACGCCGATCGCTTACCGACCCAGCTGAACTGACAAGGTTCGCCACTGAATAGATAGCGCCCCCGAACCTATTTCGGGCGTGACGCAGTACTTTGCCGCTTTGGACAAGGGACCGCTTAACAGCGCTTAGGGCCTTGTCCCGAACTACCGCTCTGCGACGGGCCGACTGTCGTGGGTCAAGGAAGTACGCGGCTGTCGCTCCAAGAACGACCCCTGAGAGTACATACAGAAACACTCCGCGTCGGGGCGCGGTAAAGTGGGTTCTTTGTATCTGTCGATCGGGCGCCATAAATCCTCCGTAGGTGCTAGAGCGTGAGCGCTTCTTATACTGTCTGTGTCGCCATCATCCCATGACAACGCTCAACCTAACGCTCACCATGGGATGTCATTAGCGGATATCGCACCATCCGATTCTCGAAACACGAGATACATTCTGTAATGAGGAGAAAACTATGGCAGAGGCTGAAGGGTATAAAGGCGAGAAGAAAGGCACGGCAAAGTCAGCGACTCCGACAGGTGTCACGAAGCTCATAGAGTTACGAGCCGAATCCCCCAAGAGCTGGGAGCATGCTGTTCAGCTCTGCGTAGGTGAAGCGGTTCGTACGATTAGGAATATCGGAGAGGTTCAGGTAGTTGATTTCTCGACCGTAGTGCAGGATGACACAATTACCGCGTTTCGAGTGCTTTGTCGCGTGAGCTTCGCGATCGATGATACCTTGCGCTCGCACTAAACTGGCCGCTGGGCGTCTCTCGAGCTAGGAGTTGTCTGAAAGAGCAAGTGTCGTTACTCCCGCTTGGCGGCGTCCAGAAAATACGCGTGAGTAGAAAACTCAAAGTCGAGCTCAGCTGGCAAGTACTGTCGCAGAAAATCTACGTCAATTGGACCGACGGCGTACCTATCAAGCATATGTGGGTCTGTCTCGATTGGCACGTCGAACTGAGTGGTAAAAGCCTGGAGATCGAAGTTGACTAGCTCGATAACGTCGAGCAACTCCTCTGTCTCTCCGTCGAATATCGCGAGAACTCGACAGATGGATGGGTCGTTTGCTGTTGTTGTCATGGGGTAAAATTACCACGTTCTACTCTGAAAGTAATCCTTTGCCGTTGGATTCAGTGTCAGCCCGCCTTGAAGACGTTCGGGCTAGGCAGCTTCGGACAGATGACGTACGATACGCACGTGCAATCCAGTAGCAGCGAGATATCTCCATCCATAGCGTCCATAGATCCGTGGCTTACGCCGTACGAGGGTTCTTTGCGTCATCGTTCCTGGTGTGCGGAGAGTCAGATGCGGCGTTTGCTTGGAGCATCGCAGCGCCTCGCTGACTTCGCTGTCGGTCATGAGTATTTCGGGCTTCACCGACTCTCTGATAGTTGGGTCCTTCGTGAGCGCGCCCCAAACGCGTCCAAGGTAACGTTGATCGGCGATATGTGCGGATGGGACGTATCGCGCGCCGCCGCTTTTACGCGCCTTGAGCACGGAGTGTGGGAGCTCGTTCTTCCGCTAACGGCTCTTGAGCATGGGCAACACTACAAGTTGCTCGTGTCGTGGCATGAACACGGAGTGGAGCACACTGGCGAGAGAATCCCCGCTTTTTGCCGCCGAGTAATCCAAGACCCAACGACACATATTTTCAGCGCCCAAGTGTGGGAGCCCTCGACACCGTATCAGTGGAAGATGCCGCAGTTTCGCGTGCCAAAACGAGCTCCCCGAATTTATGAGGCTCACGTCGGTATGGCGCAGGAGGAAGGGCGCGTAGGGACCTATAAGGAGTTTACCGAGATCGTTTTGCCGCGCATCGCGCTCGCTGGATATAATACAATCCAACTAATGGCGGTGCAGGAACATCCATACTACGGCTCGTTTGGTTATCAGGTTTCCAACTTCTTCGCGCCATCGTCGCGGTTCGGAACCCCAGAGGATTTGAAAGCACTCGTCGACGCCGCGCATGGGATGGGTATCGCGGTCATTATGGACCTCGTGCACTCGCACGCCGTCAAGAACGAGAATGAGGGGATTAGCCGGATCGATGGTTCGTATACGCTGTACTTTCACGAAGGCGCTCGAGGCGAGCACCCCGCGTGGAACACTCGACTCTTCGATTACGGCAAGATTGAGACGTTGCACTTCTTACTCTCGAACTGCAGGTACTGGCTCGACGCATTCAAGTTTGATGGATTTAGGTTTGATGGTGTCACAAGCATGATTTACCGAGACCACGGTCTCGGTAAGAGTGTTGGATCGTACGACCACTATTTCTGCGACAATATCGACGAGGACGCGGTGGCGTACCTCTCGTTAGCGAATAGACTTATTCACGATGTTCGTTCGGACGCTATCACGGTCGCTGAGGAGGTGAGTGGAATGCCTGGGCTCGCCGCTCCTCAGTCGCTGCAAGGCGGCTGCGGTTTCGACTACCGACTCGCTATGGGCGTGCCTGACTACTGGATAAAGCTCCTGAAGCACGTTCGGGATGAGGACTGGAACATCGCGGAGATGTGGCGAGAGCTCGCCGCCAGACGCGCCGAGGAGAAGACTATCGGATACTGTGAGTCTCACGATCAGGCGCTCGTTGGTGATAAATCGATCATGTTCTGGCTCGCAGACCAAGACATGTATTGGCACATGCGTGTTGATGACCCGAACCTCGTCGTCGATCGAGCCATCGCCTTACACAAGATTATCAGACTCATGACGTTGGGCACCGCGGGGAACGGCTACCTGACCTTTATGGGTAACGAGTTCGGTCACCCAGAGTGGGTTGATTTTCCCCGAGAAGGAAACAACTGGTCGTATCATTACGCGAGACGTCAGTGGAGCCTTCGTGACGACCCAAGCCTTAAATATCACTATCTCGCTGACTTCGACCGATCGATGATGCTGATGGCTGAGGCATTTAAGGTGCTTGAGCACGAATGGCCACACAAGCATTACGAGCACGTCGATGACCAAGTGTTAGTATTCGAGCGAGCGGGGCTTCTTTTTGTGTTCAATTTTCACCCGAACAATTCGTATCAGGATCGTTCGGTGTGGATTCCGAAAGGGAGATACAAGATCGTCTTGGACACCGACTGGCAAGAGTTCGGTGGTTTCAATCGGGTTGATCGCTCTGTATGTCTGGACTCTTCTGAGAACGGCGAGCTCAAGCTCTACATCCCGAGTCGGATCGGGCTAGTGTTGCGAAGGCTATAGGACCTCATTAATAACTACCGCCGAGCCGACTGCTCTTCCCGCCGCTAAGGCGCCGTTCTGCGAGCCGTACGAAAGGTAGTCGCCTGCGTAAATAATACCGTCGACCTCCCTAAACCCCGCTGATAAACGGGGGCAGGCGGGCAGGGCGCTCGGCATTTGGAATACCTTTAAAGTCGTCCATTCGGTCGTCTCGCTCCCGAACCAATAGTGAAGCTGCTGTCGAACACGCTGCTCGAGTTCGTTGATCGGACGAGCCGCATCGGACCCTACAATACTGGCGCAGATAAGAGCCTTTCCTGGAGGGGCATACGATGGCTGTACGTTCGAAGGGACGCACAGATTGTTGATCGGGCCGCGCCCATCGCCGTTGAGCATCAAGAGTGGCTCGGTATAGGGCGGGCGGTTCGCGCCGAAATACATCGTGACGGTACCATGGTGCGGCGATGTCTGATCTGGCCCGCCTAAGGCAGCGGCAGAGAGGGCATCAGCGGCGCAGATAACCCGCCGTGCGCGAATCTCCTCACCCGAAGAAAGAACCACTCGGTCGGATTTTAAGTGAGCGACGGGTGAGTTAAGGATTATATGTTCACGACCAAGGGCAGTAGCGAGGAGTTCGGGAAGCGCCTGCATTCCATTCTCAGGGAGGAGTGCCTTTCCTTGAGAAAAGATCTTTAGGTAGAAGCGGGCCAGTCTGGCGTCAGAAGAGAGCTGTGCGTCCAGAAGAACCCCTCGCAGAAACGGCTCTAGAAACGCCCCCCGAAACAGTTGTGAAAATCGCCGTCTGGTGAGGTAGTCTGATGTTGAATGGCGACACGGCGGTTCGGGGCTCTTCGGGGCTCGAGCGATCATGCACGCAAGCCCAAAGATATCGCGAAGGGATACGATAGGTGAAAAGAGGGTACGTAGCACCGAGCTTGGTTTATGTCGGGGATCGATGAGATCGTAATTTTTCCCATCGAGTCTTATTCGAGCGCCAGGGGTAAACGCCTTGCACCGAAGTGGTCCGAGTGAGGGAAGAGTCGCAAGCTCAGGATAGCCGCTTAGAATGACCTGAAAGCCGTGGTCAAGAATGAACCCATCGACGCGCGAACTTCGAATACGCCCACCTACCGCGCTCTCTCGCTCAACTACTAACACCGATAAGCCAGCTCGCGATACTTCCAGCGCCGCCCGCAGACCAGTAAGCCCAGCTCCAACGATTACGATGTCAGTGTCTTTGCTTGTGGGGCCCATAACCAAGCGCCTCGTACGCTATGCATCAAAAGTATACGCCGTCTTGAGAGTCGACGCATGAGTTTTGCATAGAAACCGCTCGCGGGGTAAGCTCCCTTACGGTGCTATTTTGAACGTGGTGCGTGGTCGAATATTCCTGACAGGAATGAGACCTCAGCAATACCGATGACAGGTTTAGTGGAAACACCGATGCGCTTTAAGGGAACTGAGCAATTACTAGGAGCTGAGCATTTCGAGCGGCTCGCGCGGGCGTCGGTCTGCGTTGTTGGTCTCGGCGGTGTGGGGTCGTGGAGCGTAGAGGCTCTGGCCCGCTCCGGCGTCGGCTCGCTCACCTTGGTAGACCAAGACGAAGTCTGTGAGACGAATATCAATCGACAGGTTCATGCGCTCTCATCAACCATCGGTCAGTCAAAAGCACAACTCCTCGCCGAGCGCGTCTCTCAAATAAACCCTGAGTGCGCCGTCACTGTCATCAATAAGTTCTTCTCTCGAAAAACCGCCGATGAGATTCTCGCCCGAGGATTCGACGTGGTGCTCGATTCTATCGATCGCAACGAGAATAAGACCGTTCTTATCGGTGAGTGCGTGAGGCGACAGATCCGTGTCGTGACTGTTGGGGCAGGTGGCGATCGAACGAGCCCGCAAGATATTACGATTGCAGACCTCGCCCGAACCATCCACGACCCACTACTTCAGATCGTTCGCAAGCAGTTGCGACATGAGTATGATTTCCCAAAGGGGGAACGCGCTAAGTTTTATGTGCCGTGCGTGTACGCGCCTAAGCAGCGCGGTCCACGAACCACTGACGCTTCGGCCTGTGAGACCGATAGTCGGGGTCGAAAAAGTTGTAACGACGGACTAGGAAGTGCTGTGTTTGTTACTGGTACACTTGGATTTATCGCGGCGGGCGAGGTGATTAGATTGCTAGGCGAGCCGAAGCCGTCGGTTATGTATCCGTGGGTTCACAAGAGCAGCGCCTCATCCGAATGCTGTGATTCGGACGCGCTACAGTTAGTCGCGGAAGAACGAAGAGCGCGCTTGCTACTCCTCTGCCAACCGCACTAAGTGGTAGTTCTTCTTACCGCTCCGAATAACGATAAATCCATTCTCTGAGAGCTTTGTCTCGCGAACAGGCATCGTTTCGGCGGCGAGGCGCTCGTTATCCACATAGATGCCACCGCCTTGCACTAAGCGCCGAGCATCGCCCTTTGACTTCGAGACAGTCGTCGCTAAGAGCGAGAGCATATCCAGCGAGTCGAGCTGCGCCCGTGACACAGTTGATGATGGAGCCTCTGAGAAGATGTCCAAGAGTTGCTCGCGGGATAGTCCATCAAGCGAGCCTCCAAAGAGCGCCGCCGCGCACCGCTTGGCGTCATCGGTCGCTTCCGCGCCGTGCACAAAGGTACAGAGTGAGTCAGCGAGATACTTCTGCGCTTCGCGCTTCTCGGGGTGCCCTTGCATCGACTTTTCAATTGCCGCTATCGATTCCTCACTCTCGAAGGTAAAGACTTTCAAGAGGCGTATCACGTCAGCGTCAGGAACGTTCAACCAAAACTGGTGAAACTTGTAGGGGCTTGTGAGCTTTGGGTCGAGCCACACGGCGTTGCCGGCGCTCTTTCCGAACTTCTTCCCTTCCGAGTTCGTGATGAGTGGCACCGAGAACGCGTAGGCGTCGCCCTGAATTTTACGACGAATCAGCTCGAGACCCGCGGTGATGTTGCCCCACTGATCCGAGCCACCAAACTGCAAGCGGACGTTGTTGTTCTCGTAGAGATGGAGGAAATCAAAGGACTGAAGCAGCATGTAGCTAAACTCAGTGTACGAGATACCGTCCCCTGAAAGTCTTGTTTTTACCGACTCCTTAGCGATCATGTAGTTGACGGTGAAGTGTTTTCCGATGTCTCGCAGAAACGTGAGTATGCTCAGGTCTTTTGACCATGTGAGGTTGTTTACGAACTGCGGGCTCACGGACTGCCCTGCGTTCTCCCAGAGGGTCTTTGCTTGGCGCTCTTGAAGAGCGACGTTGTCAGCGACCACGTTTAATTCGAGTAAGTTTCGCTCAGCGCTTCTTCCGCCCGGGTCTCCGATCATTCCAGTGGCGCCACCAAAGAGCAGAATTGGCTTTAAACCCGCTTTAGTGAGGTGAATGGCCACGATAAGCTGGACGAGATTCCCTACCTGTAACGAGGGCGCTGTTGGGTCAAACCCGATATAGAAAGCGTCCCCGGCGCGGAGTTTTGAGAACAGCTCGGGGTCTGACGTCTCCTGGATAAGCCCACGCCAGGATAGTTCGCGCAACACGTCCATACGATCACCAAATAAACTTTGAGTACTTCAGCAGGTTTGATACCATGTGCAACAACTTTTGACACCCTTCTTGCTAATGAGAGTACCGAACAGCCTTCAGACCGCCCTCGATCATCGCCGAAAGGGCGGAATGTTCCGAAGCCTGCGCCCGTTAACTGGGCAGATAGACCTTTGCTCGAATGACTATCTAGGCGCGAGTAGGAAGATCTCTCCGCCGGTGGAGCAGCTTCCTTCGCACTCGGTTGGAGCCACCGGCTCGCGGCTCGTAAGCGGTACCCATCAGGGGCATCTTGATTTTGAGGATTTTCTCGCGGCGTTTCACGGCACTGAATCGGCTCTTTTGTTTGGTTCCGGCTACGAGGCGAATCTAGGATTATTGTCAGCGACCGGCTCTCGACACGACACGATAATTTACGACGAGCGAATCCACGCCTCGATGCGAGACGGCATCAGGCTTAGCATGGCGCGCTCGTTTTCGTTCCATCATAACGACCTTGATGATCTGCGAAGCAAGATTCCGCTCGTTCGAGGGGATTGTTTTATCGCCGTTGAGTCCCTGTATTCGATGGATGGTGACCAGGCGCCTCTTGCTGATCTCTGCGCGCTCGCTGAAGAGACGGGCGCTTACCTCTTAGTCGATGAGGCGCACGCTACGGGTATTTATGGCGCTCAGGGCGAAGGGCTCGTCCAGCACTTAGGACTACAAGACCGAGTGTTCGCGCGCATTCATACCTTCGGAAAGGCGCTCGGATTTAAGGGGGCGTGTGTTGTGGGTCCCTCACTTTTACGGGATACCCTGGTTAATTTCTCACGACCTTTTATTTACTCAACCGCCCCAGATCTTCTCTCGGTGCGGTTAATGAGAGAGGCGTACGAGGTGACGCGAACACTCCATGAGGAACGAGCTGTGCTATGTGCGCTTATTGAGCAGTTTCGAGCCATGCGGCGTGAGTTTCCAGCCCTGCAGTTTCTCGACAGCGAATCGCCAATTCAGGGGCTTGTTATTCCTGGCAATGAGCAGGTCCTTCAGGTAGAGGCGGCGCTGCACGATGCTGGATTCGCCGCACGCGCCATCCGCTCGCCGACGGTCGCTCAGGGAGAGGAGCGTATCCGGATATGTTTGCACTCCTTTAACACGCCACAGGAGTTGCGTTCGGCGCTTACTGTCGCCTCAGAGGCAAGCGAGGTCCGGAGGGTTTGTGGTATCTAGTTCCAGCGCTTGTGCAGGCGGAAGGCTTTTTATTCGCGGTTTGGCAGTCTTGTCGGCTGAAACGGCGGTCGCTCCATTTGAGTCGACAGAACGCTTCTCCGAGTCGCTTGGTGGGCGCGCGGTATTTCCTCTCTCGCTTTCGGCTCGCGATGATGTGGCGTCGATCGCTTCGCTCCCTGAGTACGCGAAGCTCGACCGAACTACCCAGATGGCGTTCGCCGCGGCTCGAAGAACAAGGACTCGCTCGGAGGGGCATCACGGCGTTGTGGGATGTATATCTCTCGGTTCTTCGCGAGGTCCCACCGAGAGCATCGAGCGATCGCTTGAGGAGTTGCGCTCTGGAGCGACTCGAATCAGCTCTCTTACGTCGCCTATCACTACCGCGGGGAATCTCTCGTCGTGGGTGGCTCAAGAGCTTCTTGGCGGCTCGTCTACTACAAGCGCTGCTCCCGTGGCGGCTCTTTCGACCTCAATGACATGCTCGTCCGCGTTTCAGTCGCTTATTGTCTCGTACGCGATGCTCCAAGCAGGGGTAGCCGAGACGTGTCTCTTCGGAGGGAGTGAGGCGTGCCTAACGCCGTATACGATGGCGCAACTTGATGCTCTGCGAATCTATTCGGGGATTCGAGGCGTGGCCCCATGCCGCCCCTGCGCGACGAGCGGCGAGGAGGCAAACACAGTCGTTTTAGGCGAGGCCGCGGGTACGGCATTCCTTGTGCGTGATTCGGCCCCGCGGGTTCCGGGAGATCTTGAGTTGCTGGGGCTAGGGTGGGCTGTCGAGCAGATCCCATCCGCTACCGGAATATCGGAGGACGGCCAGGCGTTCGAGTCATCGATGCGTATGGCGTTAAAAGCACTACCCACTGGGATCGCTGTTGATGGCGTTATTTTACATGCCCCGGGCACTGCTCGCGGCGACCGGGCCGAGCAGGCGGCGGTTAATCGGGTTCTTGGCGACGTGGAGATGTTTACGACGAAGCACCGCACTGGTCACACCTACGGTGCCTCGGGGATGGTAAGCCTTGAGTTGGCGCAGGAACTCCTGACGGGAACCGTGTGGCGAGGAGTGGGGTACGAGTCGACCCTGGCGGGGCTTGGGAGCCGCTCGCTGAAGGCTTTCGCGATTAACACCGCAGGCTTCGGTGGAAACGCCGTGACTGCGATTGTTTCCGCCCCTAATTCCTAAGCGAGGCGGAGAAAGGCGTGCCCGGGAGATTCTGTATATTGCCCGCACGGCGACCACTCAACGTCTTCGGGTTGTTTTATATTAGCGTGACGCGCAATGATCGAGCGTCATTAGCAGGCTTGAAAGTGGCCTGGTTTTGGGCTACAAATCAAGGTTCTGTCTCCGCACCACCTGCAGACCCAACAGCGTCCGTTCGGGCGGTCATGCAGCGAGGGAGAGCGATAAGAGGCTGAGTGGATTGAGGATTTGTTATGGCAAAGGCCGCAAAAGAGACGTTTTTTTTAGTTTCCTCTGAGGGAACCGGTTTCTTCTATACGAACCGAAAGAACAAGAAAAAGGGCAAAGGCGAGACGAAGCTTAAGGTTCGAAAGTACGATCCAGTTGCTCGCAAGCATGTTCTTTTTGAGGACAAGAAGCTCTCAAAGCTGAAGAAGAAATACGTCGCAGCTACTGTTTCAAGCTCGGCGACAGAGGATTCAGCAGAGTCCAAGAAGTAGTATTCCTGAGTCTCGTTACTCCTGACTACGTACCTAATTCAGTAATGTTTGGAGTGGTGCCGGTATGAGCAACTCTGGCCAGGTCCCTGTGATCGATGGTGGGTCTTCCGCGAGGGGAGATGAAACTGGTAACCAAACGGAGCCCGTTGCGGAGCCGTCGGTAGAGGTTTCGGCATCACGCAGGTCTCCAACTCCAGCTCCAAGGGCTACATGGCGCTCTAAGTTCATGCTGGCCTTCGCGTGCGCGGGGCTGGCTGGATTGAGCGGAGCGATAGTGCAGGGTGGACTTGGTGCTCAGCCAGGAAAGCTCGTTCAACTGCTTGCTGTACTGACGGCGGCGATCGTAGCCCTCGCAGAGGCGTTCGCGATCAGGCCAAAATCTCTTTTTTTGCGAGATCCATTCACCACATTACCGTTCGTGGGTGTATTCCTGGTCGCCGCTTCCTCAGTCTTGGACTTTTATGATCCTTCGAGGACGGCAGACCTAAGCTCAGTGATCGGGCCTCTGCTCGCCGCTGCCACGATGCTCCTAGGAAGAGGACTCGCGCTGCGTGGAAGGGCGCTCGCGCGTAGAGACTCAGACTTTCTTTTTCCGGCGCCTCAATTAAGTGCACCAGTCGTGCAGGGCGCCCGCTTAACGCTACGCCAGGGAGATATCGTCGCGGCGGATAGTCGCGTAGAGCGGGGATGTCTTGGAGTAGACGAGCGTGCCCTTACGCCGATACCCACCTTCCGAATTCGAGAAGAGGGTGATGTCCTGTATGCGGGAACCGAGGTACTCGCCGGTAGTGCCGAAGTGCAGGCGATTGTGAACGGGCATGATTCAAATCTTCGACAGCTTCAGGACGCGTTGGCACCGATGGTCGAGAGTTCGGCCGAGGGCTTGGCCAAAGAGGACGCTCGGGCGGGTCGCGCTACGGCGGTAACCTTGACGTTCCTCGCCGTCGCCGCGGCTATCTCATGGAACGAGCGTTCCAATGACTATCAGGACAGTTTAATCGCCGCCGGCATGGTCGCTCTCGGAGCGGCTCTTTGTCAGATATCTGGTCTTTTGCACGGCATGAGACGTGAGATGGTTAGGCGCTGGACCTCATCGGGTCTGCTTCTTTCGTCAGAGGATTCGGTGCGAGCGCTAGCTGCTGTTGATTCAGTAGTAATCGATCCGTCGAGAATAGCCACGGGATCACGCTTCGCGGTTACGCACCTCGAGGTCATGGATGATCGGCTCGCGGTCGGCGCTTTGTGCGACTGTTTATCTTCCCTGCTGGGTCGGGCAGAGGATGCGCTCTTAGTCGCCGCTGGAGATTATTGCAGAGCGCACGCCTCAACCTTGTCGATTGAGCGAGTTTTGGATCTACGGGAATACTCAGGTAGAGGTATCTGTGGGACCGTTCACGGTATCGAGCTTTCAGTCGGAAATGAGGACTTTCTCGTTGAGAGAGGAATCATGGTTCAGCCGACCGACACTGAGCTGGCGAGCGAGGGATCCGACACCATGCTCTTAGTGGCGATCGATGACGATGTTGTCGCTCGTTTTTGGCTCTCGACGAATCAAGACGCGGTCGTATCCGACGATAGTTCACTTCCTGGTGTTCAAACGAAGCTGTCGTCCGGAGTTGCGCAGGAGCTGCCAAGTACCACGCTTCTCGTGCGAGGATCTGAGTCCGATCTCGTAGGGCAGTTGGCAAGAACAGACGTGTCGTTATTCTCGCCCAAGTCAGGGGAGATTCGACGAGCGACGGTTATAGCGTTAACGCCCGAGGTGTCTCATATCCAACGACTGCTCGCTGAGTGTAGGGACTCGTGTCGTTTGGTGGATCGAACTCGAGTGTTAGTTGGCTTTTGCGGTCTTGCGCTCATAGCTTCGGTATTCGCGGGGCTTCTGACACCCGCTGTTCCGCTCGGACTCTTGTTGTTTCTCATGGCATCTCTTCGTCTTTCGTAGAGACAGAAGAGGGTGATAGTGTGTGCGTGTAGTGAGGTAGGGAGCTTGGTATGTATACGGCGGTATTAGCGATTCATGTTATCTTGGCGATTTTTCTCGTAAGTCTCGTCCTCTTGCAGCAAGGTAAGGGCGCTGACATCGGCGCGATTATGTCCGGCGGTGCGAACTCTGTGTTTGGTGTAGGTGGCGCTTCTTCAGTTTTGGTGCGCCTGACTACTTTAATTGCGGTTCTCTTCATGCTAACCTCCGTGCTCCTCGTGAGGCTTGCGGCATCCGGAAGTATTGTCGGTGGTCGCAGTGATATCACGGAGGGATTAGACCTTAGTGGTCTTGACTCGAAGGCAGCTAAACCTCAAGATGCTGCCTCACAGGGAGCTCCGCAGCCTCCTGCTAAGCCGGTGGATAACTCCACAGCTAAGTAGATCGGTTCCCTCGACTCTCGAGTCGCAAAGTTCGAATGCCCAGGTGGTGGAATGGTAGACACGCCAGTTTGAGGTGCTGGTGGCGGAAACGTCGTGGAGGTTCAAGTCCTCTCTTGGGCACCATTTTTTTGGTGAATTTCTCTCGGGTCGCTTCGACCCGATCTCATTACAAATGCGAACAGCTTCGGGGACTATGTCCCCGTCAATCTCCATCGACGTAGATTCGATAGGTGATGGGAAAGCGTGTCTCCGTGCACGCCCTGTTACGCAGAACAGTTAATCTCAAGGCAATCGACTAGACATCCGTCGATAACTTCTCAAAAGACCGTAACTCTACCAATCCATACTCTGCCCGGGCTCTAACTCACGACAATTAACGCCGCGGGATTTACAGGCGCTGGAGAACGTCTCGTACGTGCCTGTTAAGAGATCGAAAGTTTTGTAATGAATCGGCAACGCCGTCGCGCAACCGACAAGCCGCGCCGCCTCGGCCGCATCCTCGGGACCCATGGTAAAGCGATCGCCTATCGGCAATAAGGCGACCGAGGGCTTAAATCTCTTACCAATCAGACTCATATCGCTAAAGAGCTCAGTGTCTCCGGCGTGGTAAACACTCTTGCCCTGCGAGGCGAGAACAACTCCACACGCTTCTCCTGCGTAGAGGGTTCCGTTTTTGGTATCGTATGAGCTGGAATGGAAGGCGTTTACAAGATGAACCGCCACTCCCGAAATTTCCACGCTACCGCCCTTATTCATTGGAATCACATGAGACGCCTGAACTCCTTCAGCGATCATGATCATCGCTAGCTCGTAGGTCGCCGCGAGTTTGGCTCTCGTTGTTTGCGCGACCCTCACGGCGTCTCCGGCATGATCGGAGTGTCCGTGCGTAAGCACTATCAAGTCGAGCGCCTTTGGGTCGCGTAAGTTCGCTGGACACATGGGATTACCCTCGAGCCATGGGTCGATCGCGACTCGCATGCCGTGAATGTTGACGAACACCGCTGAGTGCCCCGCGTAGGTGATAGAATTATTGCTCATAGTAACCGTGTCCCTTTACTCAAAAACTCTAAAACTCAGTCGACGCGCCTCAAGGAGCGCCTGCTCATCGTAATACACCCGCTCAGGGGTAAACCGAATACCCCCACGCGCCATGGTACCCGCGACCCAAGGGTAGAGGGCGTGTTCTACCGTGAGAGTTCGAGCTGCGAGAGTCTTCTCGTCATCCCCTAGGAGTACGGGCACCACCGCTTGTGCGATGCGAAGGCCCGTATCGACGCCGGCGTCGACGAAGTGAACCGTGGCGCCGTGCTCGGCCTCCCCGGCGGTAAGAGCGCGCGCATGGGTGTCGAGCCCCGGAAACTTTGGGAGAAGTGATGGGTGAATATTTATCAGGCGTCCCTTAAACGCCTCGGTGAACTCCGCGTTGAGCACCATCATGAATCCGGCGAGGGCCACGATGTCTGGTTGCGAGAGACGTACGGTCTCGAGTATTGCCGCCTTGAGGGTCGTTAGCGACTCGTAGTTGGCGCGCGCAACAACCGTATGGGGAATCCCAGCCTGCGCCGCCCAAGAAAGCCCTAGGGCGTCTGGTGTGTTACTGATGACGTGCCCTATGCGGTAGTTGCTCGCATGGGCGTGAAGCGCCACAAGATTGCTGCCGCGCCCCGATATGAGAACCGTAAGAGTGGGAATATCGCTCACCAGATCAATCCCGAAAGAGGGTTACGAGAAAAACCGCATGGCGATTGGAATATCCTTTGCCGCCACCACGAAATCTCGGATAGCCTAGAGAGTATGAGAGTTCATTCGCTATCACTACCCCTTTTTGTCGCCGCTGTTTGGCTTGCCATACCCGTTTCGCCATCTCCAGCGGATGGCAGGTCCATGGAACAAAACAACCAACCAACGACGCGACAGAATGACCCGCGCCTACCACCGGTTCTGCCGGGTGAAGAGGTGGTGACGGAGTCGGGTCAGAGGATGCGAGTATGGTCGAGCGCGGGTCCGGTACCAGTAAATCCCCGCCCGACCGCCCAGACTCTGCAAGGGAATGGGTACGGAGGACCTTCAGTGATTGTGGATGGTCGATTTGACAACCGCGACGGCAAACCGCCATCAGACCGAGACCCCGTGGCAAATCCGCCGCTTCGCCGGCCGCTTGGGGGAGATGATGATTTTCCCCTTAGCCAGCCACGGTACCCAAAATCCAATGAGCATATCGAGGTTCGGTAGCCACGGGCTCGAGCGCTATAAACTCTGGAATTTCATAGGGGTGGTGCTCAAGGACCTTCGCTTGAACCTGCTCAAGCTTGGCGCGGGTCGTCTTTATGACCAGCTGCACCTCGCTATCCACGACTACCTGTTCCTGCCAGTGGTAGACGGACTGGACCCCATCAATAACGTTCACGCAGGCGGCCAGGCGCCCCTCCACGAGTAGCGTGGCTAGGCGGGTTCCAACCTCTTTTGACGGGCAGGTCACTAAACAGACGAGTATATCCCTCATTTTCCCCCTCTTAGAGCCAGTTATTCGTGGCCACGCGATAGCGTGATTAAGCGACACGGAAGTGGTATAACCCAGTCGATTTACTTGTCCAAGACACACGTATGAAAGAGCTCGTTACTATCGTCCTCGCAACCATTATGACCGTGACCATCGGCTTGGCGGAGGAAAAGGTCTCGAATCCCAAGCTGCCCAAGAGCGGGTTGCTCGCGGTGTCATCCCTCTCGGGAGCCGGCAACACTATTACCAGTGACGCCTTTGGTGGTGAGGACTTTACTGGCGCGAACGTGGCGCCAATAACCGGTTCGGTGTCCCGCGTTGGAGAGTCCTCGTGGGTCTGCAAGGTGTTCAACAACTCAAGCGATGAGTACTCTATCAACGTGGATCTCAAACAGCTCGACTTGGATGGAAGCCAGGTGAAGTTCGGCTCGTACTCCTTTCGGTTAAAGCCAGGCGCCTCGGACCAGATAACAGTGGATTCAGGGCTTAACGCCCGCCGCGCGGAGCTGTGGCTCAGAAGCTATAAAAACCTAAGTGCTGCCCGAGCGAAGAGCAAAGAAGACGCGGTTCAGTAAGGCACAGTATGGCGACGAAGCGAGCGCAGCTAAAAAATCCCTCGAACAAAGATCTCAAGGCGCTTGAGAAGTTCGTGGTTCCTTACAACAACAGTACTGGAGATATCCGATTCCATCTGACCTACCCAAATAGCTATTGGGTGGCGATGTCAAATCTTGGGTTTCAGGCGGTGTATGACATCTTAGCGAGAGACAATCGGGTTATCGTCGAGCGCGCGTTCTTGCCGGAGAACTCTGAGAAGGAGTCCGTGCGAGCCGAAAAGTGGCGATCATTCGAGAATAACCGGCTGCTAGCGGACTGCGATGTAGTTGGTTTTAGCCTCTCATTCGAGACCGATTATCCCCATATGCTCACAATGCTCCGAAATCAGGGGCTCTTATTCGCCACGTGGCAGGAGCGTGAGGAAGCCGCCCGTAACGCCAAGTTTCCGATCCCGCTACTGATTGCAGGTGGTACGTCTGTTACGCTGAACCCCGAGCCGGTCGCGGAGTTCCTCGATGTGTGCGTGATTGGCGAAGCGGAAGAGCTCATGCCTGAGTTCATGAATGTGATGCAGCGCGGAAAGTCAGAGGGATGGACTCGTGACAAGTTGCTTTTTGAGCTGGCGCAGATTGAGGGTGTATACGTACCACGCTTCTACACCCCGCATTTTAAGGCGGACGAGTCGGTGGACCGCTACGAGATTACAGCCGAGGTTCCACAGCGCCCGCGAAGACGATTCGTGAAGGATCTTTCAAAGTTCAAGACCTACTCTCGCATTCTAACCCCAGAGACTGAATTTAAGTCGATGTTTCTCACGGAAACCGGGCGAGGGTGTGAGATGGGATGCCGCTTTTGTGTGGCGGGTTACATATATCGCCCCGTTAGGAAGCGAAGCGAGGAGGCTCTTACCGACACTGTGCAGATCGGTCTTGAGAACAGCGCCGCGATAGGCTTTGTCGGCGCCTCCGTGTCATCTCACAAGTCAATCGCTAAGCTGGCGCAGAGCGTAGCGGAGCAGGGAGGACGAGCCGCTCTTAGCTCGATCATGTCTCAGAAGGTCTCAAAGATGCTCTCCGCTAGTATTTCGGAGAGCGAGTATAAGACGGTCTCCCTGGCACCCGAAGCCGGCACTGAGAGACTTCGTCGAGCCGCGGGCAAACGCGTGTCGAATCAACAGGTGCTCGACGCGGCGGCGCAGATGGCGGAGGCTGGCATTCGCGGATTTAAACTCTACTTTATCGTTGGACTCCCGACAGAGACGGACGAGGATATTGACGCCATCGCGCATTTGGCGATCGAGGTGCGGAATAAAGTAGTCGAGATCTCAAAGCCAACGGGCAAGTTGGGCTCAGTCTCTTTATCGGTGAATCCCTTCATTCCGAAAGCTTCGACCCCATTTCAGTGGGAGCCAATGGTCGACACCAAGTCACTCGAGAGGAAGATCGAGCGTGTCAGAAAACTTACAGCGAAGGTTCCGAACGTGGAACTTCGATTCGAACCTCCTAAGGAGAGCTATTTCCAAGCGCTACTCTCGCGTGGCGATCGTAGGGTGAGCAAGCTCCTGTATGAGATGGAGCAGCGTAACGAGAATTGGAAGTGGTTGATGAAGCGGTCGACCGAACGACTGCTCCCAGACGTTCCACCAGTGGACTTTTACGTATCGCGCAGGATAGGCTTCGAGCAGCTACTCCCCTGGGAATCAGTGGATTCGCTCATTCCCCGGTCGATCCTCGAGAGAGAGTCGATGAGAGCCCATCATGGCGAGGACTGGGTTCAGCCGCGGTCGTCAGAGCAGCCACTAGCGCAGGAAGAGGCGTTAATTACGCGGGGCTCAGCGGAGGCTGTCTAGCCGTTTAGGAAGATTTAGACTTTTACAAGAGGGACTATGAGTAAGTTTGGAAAGATTATTCCCGTCATATCAGGCAAGGGCGGAGTTGGAAAATCAACAGTCGCCGTTAATCTGGCGATCTCAATCGCCAAGACCGGAGCGAAGGTTGGATTAATCGATGGCGACTTCTATGGCCCGAGCATTCCAACACTTATGGGTGGTGGGCAGGTGGTGCCGGACCATGAGGAGCGGCTTATCCCACCTGTGAAATACGGCATTAAGTACATATCGCTCGGCTTCTTTCTCAAGAATCCAGACGACGCCGTCATATGGCGCGGCCCGATGTTCAACAAGGCGCTTAACCAGATGTTTGAGGATGTCAGTTGGGGCGCTTTGGACTATCTAATCATTGATATGCCTCCCGGAACTGGCGACGCGCAGATCTCTCTTACGCAGCTCGTGAAATTAGCTGGCGCGGTCGTGGTCACAACACCGCAAGAAGTAGCTCTCGCCGATGTCCGAAAGTCGATGAACATGCTCCGCAAGGTGCAGGTTCCGATTCTCGGCATTGTAGAGAATATGGCTGGATTGCCCTTACCTGACGGCACCGTCGTTCCCGTATTCGGTAGTGGTGGCGGTGAGAAGACAGCTCGAGAGTTTGGTGTGCCGTTGCTGGCTCAGATCCCAATCGACCTCGCTATTCGAGAAGGTGGTGATACGGGAGCGCCTGCCGCTTGCGGCACAGGCGCGACCGCTGAGCGGTTTGAGGCTCTCGCGAAACGAGTCTTGAAAGAGGTTAACGAAACGGGTTCTCCGGATGCGGGCGTCGCTATCGTCAACTGATGGTGACTTGTCACCAATCATCTTGCTCTGAGCTGCCTGCCATGGTCATATCGGGACATGCGTTTTTCCGTTCTTTCCTCAGGTAGTAAGGCCAACTGCACGTTCGTTGAGGCGGCTGGCGTTCGTTTTCTCGTGGACTGTGGTCTATCGGGCAAACAAGCGGAGGCGCGCATGGCGGAAGTGGGGGTTGACCCTCGCACTCTCTCCGCGATCCTTGTGACCCATGAACACGCGGATCATATTCACGGTGTCGCCACGCTCAGCCGGCGTTACGGTATCCCGGTCTACGCCAACGTCGGAACGATGGAGCGTATTACAAAACCTCGCGGACGTGAGATCTTCAAGACGGGGTCTGATTTCTGTGTCGGAAAAGTCGACGTTACGCCTTTTAGCATCGTTCACGACGCCAAGGATCCTGTTGGATTTTCCATACGCGCTGAGGGTTTCAAGTTAGTTCTTGTAACTGACCTGGGGCGAGTGACTACGCTTGTTCAAGAGCACACTCGAGGCGCCAACGCGATCCTCTTGGAGTCGAACCACGATCAAGAGATGCTTCAATCGTGCAGCTATAGTTGGGACCTCAAGCAGCGAATCTCCTCTACCCATGGGCATCTTTGCAACGAGGCGGCGGCGCAATTGCTTCACGAGATCATGCACCCCGAGCTGTTTCATATAGTCCTGGGGCATTTAAGCGAGAACAGCAACACGCCGGGATTGGCTCTTCAGGCAACCAATCGGCATCTTGAGCGCTGCGGGGATCGGGCGACGGGGCTTCAAACCCTTCTATGCGGAAATGTCTATGAAAGCCTTCCGTGCTTGGAGATTGACGGAGTGTCCTCTCGGAAGGCGGTGGTGAACTTATGATTCCTCGATACACAAACCCTGAAATGGCCACTATCTGGACTGATGAGTCGAGATACGGGGTCTGGCTAGAGATCGAGCGTCACGCCCTTGAGGGACTCGTGAGCGTTGGTCAAGCCCCACAGGAGGCGCTTGACGCCTACAATCAGAAGGCGACGTTCTCGGCTGAGCGGATAGACGAGATCGAGCGTGAGGTGAAGCATGATATCATCGCGTTTCTCACCAATGTAGCGGAGCATGTCGGACCACTATCTCGGTACGTTCACAAGGGGATGACCTCTAGTGATGTGGTCGACACCTGTCTCGCCGTACAGATGCGTCGGGCGGGGCTCTTGCTCGACGCAAAGATAGAAGCGCTTCTAGAGGTTCTCAAGACCCGAGCGCTCGAGTTTAAGAACACTCCCTGTATCGGCCGCTCTCACGGCATTCACGCCGAGCCTACAACATTCGGTATTAAGTTAGCGGGGTGGTACGCCGAGATGAGGCGGCAACGTGAACGTCTGGCCCACGCTATTACGTCGATCTCCACGGGGAAGCTGTCGGGCGCCGTCGGTACCTACGCCGGAATTGATCCGCGGGTTGAGGCGCATGTGATGGAGCGCTTGTCGCTTACTGTGGAGACCGTCGCCACGCAGGTGGTCGCCCGCGATAGGCACGCCGAGTTTATGGCGTGCCTGGCGGGAGTGGGTAGCTCAATTGAGCGATTCTCGGTCGAGATTCGACACCTACAGCGGACCGAGGTTCGCGAGGTCATGGAGGGTTTCGCTCCTGGTCAGAAGGGGTCTTCGGCGATGCCGCACAAGAGGAACCCGATTCTCACCGAAAACCTTTGTGGTATAGCTCGATTACTGCGGGCATATGCCCAGGCGTGTTTTGAGAACGTCGCGTTATGGCATGAACGTGACATCAGTCACAGCTCGGTAGAGCGTGTAGCTGTGCCCGACGCCTGCACGGCACTGGATTTCATGCTTAGCCGTTTTACTGGGGTGGTTCGCAACCTTGTGGTCGATCCCGAACGCATGATGACCAACCTCGAATCTACCCGGGGAACTATCTTCTCGGGGCACCTACTCCTCGCGCTTGTCGATCGGGGACTGACCCGGGAGGAGGCGTACGCGTTAGTGCAGCGTCACGCTATCGCCGCGTTTGATGGTGGAGCGACCCTGCTGGAGAGGGTGAAGGCGGATACGATCGTAACAGGAGTGATGTCCAATGACGATATTTCGGAGCTATTCAACGTCCAGAGGTTTTTACGAGAGGTCGACCGGATCGTTGACCGAGCTTTGGCTTAGCCTATAAGGATTGGAGGAGAAAATGCGGTATCAGGTGCTGGTTCGTTTGAAGGAAGGGGTTCTTGATGTGCAAGGAAAGGCTATCGAGACCGGGCTCAAGGATCAGAAGTTCGAGTCAGTTGGAAATGTGCGCGTGGGACGAGTTATAGAGCTCGATGTCGCTGACGTATCGCAAGAGGTCGCTTTACGGCAGGTGGAAGAAGTGTGCAAACTACTCCTGGCTAATCCAGTTATAGAACAGTACGAGATTAAGGAGCTACCGTGAGGGTTTCAGTAGTCGTATTCCCTGGCACGAACTGCGAGCAAGACATCGAGCACGTCTATGGCGGATTGCTCGGCGCGCGGACTGTAAGGATATGGCACAGAGACTCGGACCTTCAGAAGCCGGATCTCGTTGTTTTACCGGGCGGCTTTTCCTACGGCGATTATCTTCGCACCGGCGCGTTAGCCAAGCTTTCCCCTGTTATGGAGTCCATTAGGTCCTTTGCCGCTAGCGGTGGGCGTATATTGGGAATTTGCAACGGATTCCAGATTCTTTGCGAAGCGGGTCTGTTGCCTGGGGTGCTCCTGGAGAATGTCGGACGACGGTTCCTCTCTCGATTCGTACACATGAAGGTCGAGTCATCTCGGTCATTCTATACGAGTCACCTGCGGAGCGGGCAGATAATCACCTGTCCCATAGCCCATTTTCAGGGCAATTACTTCGCGGACCCGTCCACGTTGGCGACCCTTGAGGATAACGGTCAGGTCATTCTCCGCTACTGCGGAGAGGATGGGGCAGTATGTGACGATGACCGAAACGTAAACGTGAATGGGTCTCTTCACAGCATCGCTGGAATCACGAATCTAGAAGGTAACGTTGTTGGGCTCATGCCGCACCCGGAGCGCGCTGTTGAGCGGTTAATCGGCGCTAGCGGGGGCGATTCAGGACTCGCGCCGTTCAGCGAATCCTAAGGTATTAGCTACGCTACGAGCTAACCTTTTCTAGTCGTCTACCTCCTGGCGGTGAACGCGGCTAGGGTTTCTTAAAGCCTAGCGCCCGAGGCTCCGTCTTCTAAATTTCCCCGAAAACAAGACAGATTTCAGGCCCGCGCCTTGAGAAGCAGAACCGCGCGAGAACGGCATCATAATCGACGAATTCTATGATCCGCATCAGGAGGGTTGGGGAGCGATGCCTAAAAGAGCCCATTTTGGCGTGGTATTCCGCGCTTTTTTCACGCGGTCCATCAAAAAATATTATTGCTCTATGCACAAAAGTGTCATTATCATCGCTCTTGTTCTGATTCGACTGCGATCGCCAAGTGAGAGCAACCTCAAAAACTGCTCGAAAATAGGCGCAAAATCGATGAAGACTGCACGGTCAGGAACGTATCGTGACTGACGACAGTGCGATAAATCGGTAGTAATTACCAATCTGTTTAGGAGATATACGTATGGCAAAGAAGCCTGCGAAGTTAGCGAAGAAGGCAAAAAAGGTTGCAAAGAAGGTTGCAAAGCCAGTGAAGAAGGCTCCGGCTAAGTCCCCAAAGATGGTTGCCGCTGCATCAACCTCGAAGGCTCGCGTTTCTAGCAAGCCTCGCAATACTTCAACCCTCAGCTATACTCAGTCGGAGTTTGTTGAGAACATCCGCGCGTTCTGTGGTTTGACGAAGCGTTCACAGGCTCGTGAGCTTGTTGACGATATCGCCTCTTTCGTAATGGATTCCCTGAAGCGCGGATACAAGGTTCCGTTGATGGGTCTCGGGAAGCTCTACGTTCGCGAGTCGAAGGCTCGTCAGGGACGTAACCCCGCTACTGGCGAGGTTATCAACATCCCGAAGAGGAAGCGTGTGAAGTTCACCGCTGCCAAGGCACTTAAGGAGAGAGTGTTGTAGTCTCTCTGTAGTTATCGTAGCGATAACTTGTGCACGCGGGGCCTATGTGCCCCGCGTTTTTTTTATTCCTATCGGCTTAATCACCCGAACCGTCAGCTGCGCGTCGTGCTTGTATCCCCCCTGAATTGCGGGATAGACTCTTACCATGAACGATGCGATTTCATCTCAGCCCCCATCTCGTGACGCGATCATAGAGGCCCTTAAGAGTGTCGAGGATCCCGAGTTGTTTCTTGATATCTGGTTCCTCGGGCTCATCTACAATATTGGGATAGATGGTAACCAAGTAGTCATAGACATGACGTTCACATCCCCTATGTGTCCCGCTGGTCCGCAGCTTAAACATGAGGTTCAGCAGAAGGTAGGGGCAGTCCCCGGCGTTCAAGAGGTTGTGGTTAACATAACCTTTCAACCTCCATGGGAGGCGTCGGATGAGGTAAAGGGTCTACTTGGAATGATGTGATACCGATGAAACTTTCCCCCGATCAAGTCGAGTTTCAGGAGCATTTGAAGGGTTTTTTAGGGGAGCGAGTTTCCGCGGAGTATCTCCGTGGGTGGGTTGCCGCCACTAGAAGGCACGATCCTACGCTACTAGACGCGCTTCGTGAGCTCGGGGTGTATGAGGGATTTGTCGGGGATTCTAGGGTATTTGGGATCGAAGAGCTTGGGATTCTCGCCATGGAGTGCGGAAGGGCGCTTTTCCCACAGGCGCTTCCCGAACGTTTGCTAGTGGATGGAATCCTTCCTTCGCTGATGACCGCCACTGAGCGCACGCGATTTGAGACTGAGCTGAAAGCAAGTCGCTCGACTATCGCACCCAATCAGTGCTGTTCTCTCTCTCTTCATGAACGCGCGGATCGGGTGGATGGATTCATTCATTGGAGCCCTGGATGCGATGACGCGGAGAGAATCATAGCTTTTGCCGACACGAAGGCTGGGCGTCGGTGCGTCGTGTTCCGAACCTCAGAACCAGGAGTGCGAGTCTCGCAGATAGAGTCGCTAGACCTCACTCAGCCTATGTGTCGAGTTGAGTGCGTCTCAGTGCCGACGTTAGTGCTCTGCAGTGAGACGTCTCAAGCCTTAGAGGATGCATGTGAGGCTATCAAGGCATCAGAGGCTGCCGGACTGTGCGCGCGAGCAATCGAAATGTCGGTGGATTACGCCAAGACACGCGAGCAGTTTGGAAGACCGATCGGATCATTTCAAGCCATCCAACACAAACTTGCTGACGCCTATGCGTCGTGCGAGGCGCTATCGAGTTTAAGCAGGTTCGCTGTGTGGGCGTGTTGTCATGCTCCAGATCAGCGTCATCTCACGGCCCGCGCCGCGATATCAATGGCAGCCGATGTCGCGCCTAAGATTTGCGAGACCGCGATTCAGTGTCATGGGGGGATTGGGTTCACCTGGGAGTATCCTCTTCACCTCTACTTGCGGCGAGCGAAGACCGTACAAGCGGCGTTCTCATTGAATGAAGCCAGAATTGACGACCTACTTATGACGGCGTCCTCCTAGTGCGGAGTAGGAGCTACGACTGAGCAAGACCGTAGTGGGTCTCTAGCAGCTCGCACCAGATATGTATAACCGTTATGTGGACCTCTTGAATCCGCTCAGTGGCGGAAGCCGGTACAACAATAGGGATGTCCACCAGGGGAGCCAACGCTCCTCCATCTCTGCCAAGGAGACCAATTACCTTAGAGCCTTTGCTTTTAGCCGCATGGACGGCATGAATCACATTTTTTGAGTTACCTGACGTGGAGATCGCTATCAGGACATCCTTGTCGGTGCAGAATGTCTCCGCTGCTCGCCTAAAGGCGTCCTCAAGGGAGAAGTCATTACCCCAACAGGTCAAAAACGAGGGGTCCATGAAGTGCATCGCTCGGATTCCGGGACGGTTTCGCTTGTAACGGGCGACGAGCTCCTCGCAGAGGTGCATGGCGTCACAGGTTGAACCGCCATTTCCACAGGCGTAAACAGTTCCGCCAGACTTAACTACGGCAAATAGAGCCTCTGCCGCTTTCCCAACACTCTCCGTGAACTCTGTGCTGACGCTGAGTGTGGACTTAAGGTTGGCCGAGTCGGAGAGTATTTGAGAGATCATAGTGTCCATGATGGGAAAGCCGCATAACGACGTCAAGTTGAATATCATCGCCCGAAAAATCGGTTTGAGGAAGGGGCTTCGAAGGGCGTTTTCATAGTGTACGGGCTTGGCGAGGCGGGGTAGACTTCGGGCGGTATAACGGTCCAGGTAGGAATCACCTCTATGAATGAGTACAAAGTTTGGCTAGCGAAAATTCTCACAATTACGGTGCTTTTCGTGATTGGGCTCATGGCTTTGGCTGGTGTTGGAGCCGCTGCGGGCGGTCTTGCTGGTCCACGAGTTGCCGTTGTCGAACTAGAGGGGCCTATTGAGGACTCCACTGACATCCTTAAGGCCTTATACGAAGAGGCGCGGAATAAGGAGACTAAAGCAATCGTTCTCAGGGTTGATTCGCCCGGTGGCGCCGTTGCCCCGTCAGAAGAGATATACAACGCCGTAAGGAGACTAAAGGCGGAGAAGCCTATCGTGGTGTCGATGGGCTCGATGGCGGCATCCGGCGGTCTATACTCCGCTCTAGGAGCCAGTAAGATTTTCTGTCAGCCAGGAACCCAAACCGGTTCGATCGGCGTCATTATGCAAATCCCTAACTTTACGTCGATAGCCGATAAGGTTGGTGTTCAGATGGTAACAGTCAAGAGCGGAGCCTTAAAGGATGTCGGAAATCAGTTTCGCCCCATGACCGAAGACGAGAAGAAGTTTCTGCAAGATACAGCGGCTCGAGTTCATTCGCTCTTCATTAACGCGGTCGTGGATGGACGCAAGCTCCCCGAGGCGAAGGTGCGGGAGTTCGCCGATGGTAGAGTGCTGTTGGGGCACGAGGCAAAGGCGCTCGGCTTAGTCGATGAGTTCGGCGATATTTATGACGCTGCCAGAGAGGCTCTCAAGTTGGCGAACGTAACACTAGAGAAAGAGCAACTTCCAAATCTCGTCTATCGGGACAAGAAGCGAGAGATCTGGGAGAAGCTTATTCGTTCAGCTTCATCGCTGCCCTCGCTCTTGAGCGGCGCATCGCCAGCGCTACGCTATCAGGCGTTCTAGCTCCAATAGGTGTAAGGAACGTCCAAGTGGAGGCGCGGGGTAAGTCCATGCGAGGAGTAGTCGTCGCCGGTATAGGCACTGAAATCGGCAAGACGCTTGTCGCGGCCGTTCTATGTGAGGTCTTAGAGGCTGATTACTGGAAACCAGTGGCGAGTGGTAGTGAGGATGGGCCTACTGACGATAAGAGAGTGGCTGAACTTTTAAGCGGTGGCGTAAGTCGTATACTACCAACTCCATACAGTTTTACGAAAAGCTTCTCGCCGCACATAGCAGCCGCGATGGACTCTGATCAGATAGAGCTTGCGAAGTTGACTTTGCCCGCGCATACAAGGCCTATCGTCGTGGAGCTCGCTGGAGGCGTGGCTGTGCCGCTCAATGACTCCCACACGAATCTGGATCTTATCGAACAGCTGAACTTGCCGGTGGTTGTCGTCTCACGGCACTACTTAGGCAGCATCAACCACACCCTTCTTACAGTGCAGGCTTTGCGCTCTCGAAACGCGCGTATCGCTGGAATTGTCTTTAATGGTGAAGAACTGCCGGACAGTGAGCGTATTATAGTGAAACTTTCCTCGGTACCGGTTATCGGTCGTATCCCTCAGCTCAAAGAGGTGAATAGCGTTGCCGTAATGACCCTAGCTAACAGCTTTGAATCCGTCGGAATCTGAGTCCTCTTGACCTTGTCGCTCAGCCCACCAGGAGATAACTCCAGCGACGGCGATAGGGGTGAAAATAGTCGCCTTGACGAAGAGGTATACGATTAAGGTCTTCAGAACCATTGCGTGTGTAAACATGGAAACCCGCCGGAAAGATGTCTCTTAAGCGTTGCGTACTCACCCCCATATCCATGGAAATGGGGGTTTTGCTTCAGGGCATCAAGTCCTTGCTTCTTATGACTATTTTACGCGGCCTCCTGACGATATCAGGGCGCGCAGGTCACAAGAGAGAGAATCGTGCTGTAAAGTGACGCAGAAAAGGTGGGTCATACTCAAGCTTCAAGCCTCTAAGGCTTTCTTTGCGCGACACCACCTCGCTTATGCCTTCCAGAATATAATCGAAGTGACTTTGCGTGTAAACTCGGCGCGGAAAAGCGAGTCGCACTAGCTCCATGGACGCGGGAATGAAATCTCCCTGCGCAGTCCGCTTACCGAACATCGACGATCCGATTTCACATGATCGAACACCTTCTGCCAGGTAGAGCTCGCACACTAACGACTGTCCAGGAAACTCATGTGGTGGGATGTGGGGTAAAAACGCCTTAGCGTCGATGTACACCGCGTGCCCGCCGGGAGGTTGAAGTGTTGGCACGCCAAGTCTATTCAACCCTTCTGCCATATAGCGGGTCACAGAGATTCGATACGACAGGTACTTCTCGTCGAGCACCTCTTCGAGCCCCACAGCCATTGCCTCCAAGTCGCGCGCCGCGAGGCCGCCATATGTTGGAAAGCCCTCGGTAAGAATCAACAACGAGCGGAGTTGCTCCACCCACGTCTTGTCGTGAAGGGCTATGAACCCGCCAATATTAACGAGGGCATCCTTCTTGCCGCTCATATAGCAGCCGTCCGCCAAGGAGAATATCTCCATAGCGATGTCTCGCGCTGTGCGATCGTGACACTGCGGCTCGCGTTGTTTAATGAGATAGGCGTTCTCGGCGAAACGGCATGCGTCGATGATGAAGGGTACGCCGAACTCCTTGTATAGCTTCGAGACCTCTCGGATATTCTGAAGGGAAGCAGGTTGTCCTCCGCCTGTGTTGTTGGTGAGTGTAATCATGCCGAAGGGGACCGTCCCTCGATTCTCTTGCAAGAACACCCTTAAACGCTCAAGGTCGATATTGCCCTTAAATGGGAACGTCGAAGAGGGAGCTCTTCCTTCCGGCACCACCAGATCTACGGCTTCCGCGCCAACGTACTCGATATTCGCTCGCGTCGTGTCGAAATGATTATTGGACGGTATCTTCATTCCTGGCTTCACGAGCGCCGCGCATAAGATTCGCTCCGCCGCTCGACCTTGATGCGTAGGGATAACGAAAGTGTGCCCAGTCAGCGAGCGAACCACCGCCTCAAAGCGCGCGAAGCTTCGAGATCCCGCGTACGACTCATCAGACACCATCATCGCCGCCATTTGAGCGCTGCTCATCGCCGTTGTCCCAGAGTCAGTAAGAAAATCGAACGTCACATATTTTGCGGGCAACATGAAAAGGTTGTAACCGGCCTCAGCGAGCAGCGGTTCTCGTTCCTTACGCGTCATGACGGTAAGGGGCTCGACGGTTCGAATCTTAAAGGGCTCGATGATGGTGCGGTGTTGATCCATGGACACGAGACTAACGTACGGGACGAATGCGTTACAGGGTAAAAGTATTAACCGAAGGGGAAGCTGCGAGGAGTGGAGAGCTCCTTACATGGGGTAAATCATATAAGGAGCTCTTCGTGGCGGACACGGCGTCAACGACGACGGCGTCCAATCCACATGTAGGAGACCTCACAGATAAAATCGAGCAGGAATACCGCTGTTATGTAGTCGACCAAGCGGGCGACCAAATAAAAGATGTAGAGGGGAGACCAGATCGCCGATGTGGAAAGCCCCCAAACGAGCCATAAGCGTCCCCTCTCCCTGAGTGAGCGAGGGGAGTCGATGACGATAATGGTCTTTCCGTCAGTCGTTATCTCGCGCCTCATCTTAGCGGTTCTCTTGATATAGAGAATGTCCCCAATAAACGAGGTGTAGAACGAGACTACGAAAATTCCAACCGCGGTCGTCGCCGCCGCTTCCATCAGACCCCAGTAGCTGTGAAGCAAGGTCACTACAAAGTGTAGGACCTCTCCGCACATGACTCCCGTCACGATATTCGCCACCACCGCGCCTAGCACGATGATGACGTTCGTTCGCCACGATGAGCCAACTAAAGAGGCGAGCCATTTCAGAGTCACCAAACTGACAAAGCAGCCGATGATCAGCTCCCATTCGAGCGAAGGAGAAGCCAAATAACTTAGCGCTCCAGCGGGTAGCTGCAGTGTAAGTATCATGATAACCGCCTGGTCGATCACGCGTTCACGCGTCTGACACGGCTGCGCCTCATTCGACGGCATCACCGTGTGCTCAAGCTCAAGATCTAGCTGGTAGAGCTCTTCTCCAACTTGATTGTTGATCTCGGTGTTGAGCACCGAGCGAAGAACTGGGTTCAGCGACTCCGTGACTTTCGTCCCGTAGCATCCTTGTAATGTCATTCCGACATACTCCTGTGAAAAACCTTCCTATTAAAAAACCTTACCCATGTAAGGTGCCCATATGTAACGAGTGAACTTTGACCACTGGTGTTGCGAGACACTAAAAGGAAGAGAATAGGTATCCCAAATAGAACAGTCTCTCAAACGGTCGAAGATCGACTCGTTGAATACTAGACAAAGTAAAAGTAGCTTTGACGTATTTTGCTGTGAGGGAGCGGGGATATGCGTATCCGTTCGGGATGCACCCGAAAGTTCTCTACTAAAGCGATTGCGAGGGTGGAGGTGGTTGAGTTTTATATCAGAGATTGGGAGTGCCAAATCTCTGAAGCTACAAGCTCAGCCAGGTTCGCCCTCAGGCTATACAACACCTGAAAGTGGCCGATAACGTGATCAGTACGTAGAAGTAAAAGAGCAGATCACAGAGAGCACTCCTGTCGCAGGGCTTGCGCAACTCCACGCGGGCGGGGATGTATGCGATATGCTCTAGGTCACTGAACGGACGATCAAACTTTAGGGGGCATGCTCGATTCGGAAGTGCTTGCAATCGGTCATCCTGTCGCGGTGTAAAGCCATCATTTTTACGATTCACGCATAAGAGATCTTCCGCTAACCTCCGACTGTCACCGAAAGCCAAAAGAGAGAGGATGCCATGTCACATAGTCCAGTATTTAACGTTTCTCCCGAGACGCTCTCTCGCACTCGAGTCAACGCTTCTCAGTACGCGCAGATGTACGCGCGCTCCCTCTCGAACCCGGAGGCATTTTGGGCGGAGCAGGCTCAGGAACTTCTTGAATGGCGCGCCCCGTTTCACAAGACTCTCGATTGGAATTTTCATACCGCCGACGTCCGTTGGTTTGAGGGCGGAAAGCTCAATGTGAGCGAGAACTGTCTCGACCGTCACCTAGCGACGCGCGGAGATAAGATAGCGCTAATCTGGGAAGGTAACGAACCTGGAGATACTCGATCCATCACATATCGAGAGCTACACCGAGCCGTGTGCGAAACAACGACCCTCCTGCGAAGCTTAGGTGTCAAGAAGGGCGACCGTGTCGCGATCTACCTACCCATGATCATCGAGGCCGCTGTTTGCATGCTCGCATGCACGCGAATCGGAGCGGTACACACCGTGGTTTTCGCTGGCTTCTCCGCTGAGGCGCTTCGCGACCGAATTAACGACTGTGGGTGCTCTCTGCTCATCACGGCTAACGAAGGGCTTCGGGGTTCGAAAACTATTCCCCTAAAAGCAACCGCTGACGTGGCGGTGGAGGAATGCCCGAGCATTCGGAATGTGCTTGTTGTTCAGCGCACTGATGCCCCGTGTGATATGCGACCAGATCGAGACATGTGGTATCACCAGGCGCTTGCTGGGCTGAGCGGCGCGGATGATTCGACGCCTGAGCCCATGGACTCGGAAGATCCGATGTTCATCCTCTATACCAGTGGTTCCACGGGAAAACCAAAAGGAGTTCTGCACACAACAGCTGGATACTTGTTATACGCCACCCACACATTCCGCTATGTGTTTGACCTTCAAGAGGACGACGTCCACTTTTGCACCGCAGACATCGGCTGGATTACGGGACACTCCTATGTCCTTTACGGTCCCCTCTCAAATGGCGCTACATCCCTCATGTTTGAGTCGGTGCCGACCTATCCTGATGCGGGTCGATATTGGGATATCGTTGAGCGTCACAAGGCTACGATTGTATACACTGCCCCAACCGCGATTCGAGCTCTCGCTAAGGAAGGCGATGAGTATGTTACTCGCTATTGTCGCGACTCTATTCGGTTACTAGGTACCGTAGGTGAGCCAATTAACCCCGACGCATGGCTCTGGTATCACTCAGTGGTAGGAGAGGGACGATGTCCTATCGTCGATACATGGTGGCAGACCGAAACCGGTGGAGTGATGATTTCGCCGTTGCCCGGGGCTATCCCCACCAAGCCTGGCTCAGCGACACGTCCACTTTTTGGAGTTCAACCCCTCATCGTCGATGAGCAGGGAAAAGAGCTTCTGGGGAATGGCGTGACCGGTCGGCTCTGTATTCGGTTCCCATGGCCAGGGATGATGAGGACCGTCTATGGAGACCATGAGCGGTTCCGACAGACGTACTTTTCGACGTTCCCTGGTCTGTACTTTACCGGAGATGGGTGTCGCCGTGATGAGGATGGGTACTATTGGATCACGGGACGAGTCGATGATGTGTTGAATGTCGCGGGGCATAGGCTCGGCACAGCAGAGGTGGAAAGCGCCATTGTTCGCTCAGGCGCTGTCGCTGAGGCGGCGGTGGTTGGAGTGCCGCATGATGTAAAGGGGCAGGGCATCGCCGCGTTTTGTGTGCTGCACGCCGACTTTTCGCCAACGAATGACACAAGAACTAAGATCCTCGCCACGGTTCGTGAGGTGATTTCCGCAATAGCGACACCAGACCACATCTGGTTTGTGGCGGGTCTTCCCAAAACTCGATCGGGAAAGATTATGCGTCGTATTCTACGCAAGATTGGGGAAGGGGAGTACTCAGCCGTTGGCGATGTCTCAACCCTCGCCGAACCAGGAGTCGTGGCGGAGATCGTACAGCTTGTAGAGACATCAAGGGCGACAAAAAAATAGCTCCCTCGCCTGTCTGAATCTGTTCGCACCGAACGATTATTGCATAGAGCCTCTTCCAGGGTATGAGGGCTTTCGGCTACTCTCAAAGTCCTTTGGCTCCTTTGGGGCGACTATATGGGTAGTGTCTTGAGAGGAAGGTTTTTTGTCCGAAAGGAGGTCCCATGGCTACTAAAGCCGTTTCTGTTGAAGGGCTACGGGGTCGGCTGGCATGTCTGCATGAGCGTTCCATCGGTGACGCTCCGTCATTGGCGCACTTGCGGCGACCAGAGCAGCGATCGCGTCTCGCGGCTCGCTTGCTCGCTCCGTATCACCGATTATCATCCGCTGACTTCGAGCTTCTACTCGTTGACTGGCTGGAGACACTTCCTTCACCATCGGTGGTGGAGGTGTGCTCTCTGTTGGGGGCGCTTATCTCTGTTGACGCCACTGAACAGGCGTTAACGGTCGTCGATCTCATCGTTGAGGCGATAGATCGAAGCCGCCGTAGCAAGAAAGCTCCGGCGGAAATGAGAGTTGTCTGGTGGGCTCATTGCATCTGCGAGAGGTGTGAGCCCTTGGCCAAACATCTCCCAACGGTGCACAAGAAGCTCCAAGATTGCTTGCTAGCGTGCGATTGTGAACTGCCTATGTGCACTTCGGATCTAGCGAGGTGCACATAGAGTAACGAGCAGTCCCGACGGGGTGTGTAATGGCGTTCCCTAGCCAGCCTTGGTTTTTCGAGCTCATCGATTCTCCAAGACACACCCCTCATTTTTTCGCGAAAATGCCGAACTAGTGACATATTTACAGCATGTTACAAAGCCTTGAATCGCTATCTTAACCATCTCACAAGTGATAGTATCTCCCGATTAGTGAAGTTACACAGGCCCACCTGAGCGCGGCGTGATCGCGCAAAGACCATCGGGTCACCCTATATTGCTCCGCCGGACGCCCTATCGGAATTGCTGCTTTACTACCGCCCACCCGATGGTTCATCGGTTGATTTATGCGAAGCTGCGTCGCTCCGGCAGCACCGCCTTCGCGCACTAAACAAGAAAGAGAAAATATCGCATGAATGCAACAACTGTCGCTGCTGAAGCAGCATCCATTCCGTCATTTAATGACCTCCCGCTCGCCAGTTTCTTAAAGGAGACCTGCCGAGAACTTGGCTATGAGAAACCCACGCCTATTCAGAGCCAGGCGATTCCAGCAGTGTTAGCTGGAGACGACCTCATCGCGCTAGCTCAAACAGGTACGGGAAAGACGGCTGCTTTTGTCCTTCCACTCCTTGAGAAGTTGAGTGGACGAAAGGAACGCGTAACTCGAGCGCTCATCTTGGCGCCCACCCGAGAGCTCGCTGAGCAGATCAACGATTCTATCAAAGCGCTCTCTCCGAGGACGGGGATTAGAAGTGTCACCGTCTATGGAGGCGTTTCTCATCGGAACCAGATAACACAGCTTCGCGCGAATCCGAGCATTATTGTCGCGTGCCCAGGGCGACTCATGGATCACATTCATGGGGATACCGTGGACCTCTCTGGCATCGAATTTCTGGTGCTCGATGAGGCGGATCGGATGCTCGACATGGGATTCTTGCCGAACATCAAGGAGATCATTCGGTCGATCCCAACCGAGCGACAGACCATGCTTTTCTCGGCGACCATGCCTGACGAGATTAAGCAGCTTTCCGGCGCTATCTTGAAGAACCCAAAGGTTATTCAGGTAAAGAGCGAACTCCCAGTGGCCTTGGTCACTCACTCGATGTACTCCGTCAAGCAAGAGGACAAAGTAGACACCCTGAGAACGTGGCTTCGCGCTAACAGTGAATCAGTAGTGGTCGTTTTCACGCAGATGAAGCATATGGCCAAACGCCTCGGCGAAAGATTGGAGAAAGATGGTATTCCAGCCACGTCTCTCCAAGGGAATCTGTCTCAGGCACAACGCCAACGCGCGCTCAACGGCTTTAAGCGTGGAGAGTACCGAGTGCTTATAGCGACTGATATCGCGTCTCGTGGTATCGATGTAGACGGCATCTCCCACGTAATCAATTACGATATGCCGGACACTCTTGAAGCCTATATCCATCGGACCGGTCGTGCGGGACGTGCCTCCCGAACAGGAGACGCGATCTCGTTTGTGACTCGCTCCGAAAGAGGAATGCTACGTTCGATCGAGAACTGGCTTAAGGGTCCAATCGTGCAACTTAATGCCGATTCAACAGACTCTTCCGATATGAGTGATGAGGCTCCGAGCCAACGTCGCCGTCCGGATACTCGAGGACAAAAGAGAGAACGCAGCGCGCGTAGACCGGGAAGAATGGAGCGCACCCAGTCGTCACAAAGCGCACGCGACGTGAGATCAGATGAGTCACCACGCTCGGAGCCACAACGAGAGCGACGAGCTCGTCCAGAGGGACGCCCTGAGTCGAGACGCTCAGATTTCCGCGATCGCTCGGATTCAGCGCCACGCGGACGCGGGCAGGGAGAGTGGCGCGGCTCACAGGCCCCTCGTGGTCGTTCTGAGAGATCCCCAGAGAGAGGCGGTGATTTCAGGGCTAGAGGACCAAGGGACTCACGATCTGATGACCGTGGGCGATCGAATGATAGTCGTCGTGAAAGGCCCTTTACGCACGCAGCTTCGCCCCGTCGTGAGGAGTCATCTAACGGTCGCGCTCCTGAGCGTACCGATCGGCGTGAGTCGAGTGGCTTTCGAGGAGGGCAGGGTCAGCGCCCCTTTGGTCGTACACCGCAGAATGGCGGAGACCGGTCAAATCGGGAGTTCCGTGGACAACGCGATATCGACACGAACGCCAACTACGTGTATCGGCCAGAGCCGCCACCTCACTTCATCGACCGTTCAGACCCGGAGGCGAGAGGCGGCAATCGTGGGAGACCTTCACGCTCAGGCGGACCTCGACGTCCGACTAACCGCGGACCACAGCGACGTCCCAGCCGGTCATAAGTGAGACGCTCGGCGCGACAGGGTCCCCCAAGTGATGGGGGACCCTCTGTCGGGCCGAACAGGACTAAGGTTTCTTCTTTCCGTACACCAGACCCTTCGCGGGGCTTTGCTCAACGTCAAAGCGGCGCTTGTCGTACCACTCAACCATTTGAATACTCGCGTGTCGCGAGAACTCCTGCACGACTCGGTGGGGAACTCCATCAGAGAGAAGCTTGGTAATCGCCGTCGCGCGCGCCGAATGAGGCGTCACGTACATTCCAGCGCCTGCCGCCATGCAGTACTGTTTAAACAGCAGATATAAACCTGTATCCGACATCGGCCTATCGGTGACGCTCTTGCCCGCGCGCCCAGTGAAACCAACAAACAAGTAATCACCATCAGAGGCTTTCTGCTCCCGTCGATCGTCGATAAGGGCTTTGAGCGACTCCGCCGCCCAATCGGGTATAGCCTGCTCGGCGTCGCGTTTCGCTTTGGTGTGTCGCAGGTAGAGATACGTTGTACCACTAGAGGTCCTCCGCACATCACCCAGTCGAAGAGTGACGACCTCACTGCGGCGCAGACCTGCTCCAAACAAGAGCGCTAAGATCGCCCGATCGCGTCGTCCCTTTGGGGTGCTGAGATCGGGAAGCGAGATTATCTCCATGACCAGATCGAAATCTATCATCTGGGTCGGGCGTTTGCGTCCAGCGTCTTTGGGAGGAGGGGGCACTTTATCCGCCTCAAAAGGGTTCTCAGCGATTCCGCAGTTGCTGGCGATTAACATTCGATACATTCGCCTCAGGGCGGCGAACTTCTTATGGATCGTGGCGTTCGATTGTGTGGACTCGAGACCATCTTTCTTCTTTCCGCGACCCGAGCTTTGATTCATCGCCAACTCTCGAGACCCTGAGCGCGGCGTCGAAGATGACTGGAACCGAGGTTTTTCGCCTGGCTTCGACTCTAGAAACTTTCTAAACGCGATCGCGTGCAGATCAGTCGCCGCGAGCATCTTCGCCGCGCCCGCGCTGGTGCCGGCCTCAGCGCCGAGGAACCTGCACCACTCGTGAAGTATCCCCGTGTATGTGACGCGCGTGGCTGGTGACTTCAGCGATAGGAACGCTGACACGCGAAGCCAGACTCGGTGAGAATCCGCGGAATCATGGATTATGACGTCACGAGACATACGCGGAGTATAAATCTCCGGTCGTCGTTGCGGTATACCCGTTATGCAGCCGCATCTCTTATTTGCAACGTGGGCCACAGAGGGCTTAGGATCTAGTCTGGGGCACCGCTTCTCCATACGCCGATCGACTACGAGGTGCGTCTGAATAATAGCTCTGTTGCGCTTCCGATGATCTTGCTATGAGCCTAATCAATAGAAAGAGACCAGCTTCCTGAACAGAGATGAACGTTCGGGTCAATAACACGAGAACGGAGCACTTACGATGGTGAGTCGCGCCGATGGTGACGCAAAGCTCGCCCAGCAGCTTGCTAAGCTTTTAGCCTCGCTTATAAGCGTGCCACTTCAATATAACTATGACGATAAGTTCGGCGTAGGTGATGATGGGTCGAAGCATCTAATCAATGTTCAGCCCGTCATACCGTTTTCGAACAGTGACACATACAACGTAATCTCACGAACGATACTTCCCGTCGTGGCACACTCTGAGGGCTCTCGTGGTGCCGATTTTGGAGGGCTCGGCGATACGCTTCAAAGCTTCTTCTTCTCGCCTAAAGAGCCGACAACGCGTGGATGGATCTTGGGATCGGTGCCAGCCCTGCTGCTCCCAACCGCAACCGAGAGCGACCTAGGATCTGAGAAGTGGGGCTTGGGGCCGACGGGCGTTGCGCTCCATCAACGTGGCGCATGGACATTTGGTGGTCTTGCTAACCATATCTGGTCTATCGCTGGGGACGACGCGAGGAGCGATGTAAATGGGACGTTCATGCAGCCATTTATGAGTTATATAACGGCGACTAAGACAACCATTACTCTTAAGAGCGAATCGACCTATAACTGGGACGATAGATACTGGTCAGTTCCGATCAACCTCATCGTAAATCAGCTGTTTAGGATCGGAACTCAACCAATGCAGATCGGTATCGGACCGCGCTACTGGGTAGAGTCGCCATCAGGAGGACCTGAAGGATGGGGGGGGCGTGCGGTCGTTACGCTCCTGTTTCTACGATAGCAGCGTAATAGGGCCACGGCGCAGCGGACATTAAGAGCTATACGAAATCGTCTTGCCGCAAGCAGACTCTCCGTGACTCCAAGTCCACAATACGAACCCCCTCGGGGTGCTCCCGTAGTAGCCGCTCGTAAAGCGCAACCGTGTAAGGGTTCGAGTCTGCATGGTCAACCCAACTAGAATGGTACGCCCGCAGCATGCCAACAAAGGCTTCTGTTGAAATGCTATCCGGAAACGACGGATCGAGGCGTCGGATCGCAATGCGCAGATGATAAACAGGCTCCTTATCCTCTGAGATGGGCGGCATGACGTACGGCGCATCTATTCCCTCATAACCTTGACTCTTCCAAAACTTTCGCCTTTGAGCCGCTGTGATGCCTGACGACTCATCGAGCGCAAGAAGTTCTGGACTCATCGCGTCTGGATCGTTTTGCTCAGAGATAGCCACCCGCACTCCCCACGAGCGCATTAAGTCCTCCGTGCGGGAAACGAGCGTTTTCCCGATTCCGCGTCTTCGCTCGCTCCGGTCAACATACATGTGTTCTCCCACGACAAAAGGCCCGAGCTCAGGGACTCCAATGTCGAGCAAGATGAGGTGACGCGCCCCGAGTACACGACCGCCCTCTATCAACGCAACTACATCGAAGTGCGTCGACTCCTCCCGAATCGCGGCCACTATCTCGTGAGCAGACGAGATTTCATTCGGGTCCGGGAAGCTCTGTTCGTACAACTCAAAGCACTGCTCAAATATCACGTGGGCTCGAAGAGGCTCACTTCGAAACATATCCCGAAGACTTACGAGTGACACCTGTCGCTTCAAGTCGATTGACATCAACCACTCGGCGCTAGGATGGAAGAAGCTAGTCCCCTTCGAGATGGGGTAAGGCAAGGACACAGGAAAATGGTCTACGCGGGGAGCTGCCGGAAAAAAAAGCCGCTGCTCTGAGGTCGAAAACGACGGAGCTCCAGAAAAGAAGCTGGGAAGCCCGTCAAAGAACTTACTATCGCTCATTCATACATCACCTTTCCGTCCTCCCGCTCTCCAGGCGGATATACTAACAACTTCGCGCTCGCTACTCTACTCCTCGGCGTTACCTTTTGGTCAGGGCTAAATCAGGTGGCTTTGAGCCTCCATAGGTGCGGCGTTCCGTCTTTGAATGAGCGACGTACCGTCAATAAGCGAGAAGACGCGAAATCGATTCCTCGAGTCGAGTGCGTGGCAAAAACTGCCCCTCAAGAGAGGCCGCGAAGGGGACAGGTGTGTCCAGACTAGCCACCCGGCTCACGGGGGCATCGAGATATTCGAAGAGGTGCTCACCGATATACGCGGCGATCTCTCCGCCAATCCCACCAAAAAGAGTGTCCTCATGAAGCACGAGCGCTCTGCCTGTCGCCACCACGAGCCTCTCAATCGAGGCAATATCAAGGGGCACTAACGTGCGCAAATCCAGAATAGCTATAGACCACTCTGGATGCTCCTCTGCTACCTTGTGTGCCCAGTGAACGCCCGCTCCGTAGGTTATAATCACCATCTGCTCGCCTTCTCGATGCACCCGAGCTTGGCCAAAGGGAATGTAATGAGCGCCTAGAGGCACCTCTCCTGAGACGCTGCGATAGAGCTGCTTATGCTCAAAGAACATGACGGGGTTCGGATCAACAAGCGCCGTCATGAGTAGCCCCTTGGCGTCAGCGGGCGTGGCGGGGTAAGCCACTTTTAGACCTGGCGTGTGAGTGAACCACGCCTCATTCGACTGCGAGTGGTAGGGGCCCGCTCCGGTGCCAGCTCCCGTTGGCATTCTCACCACGACGTTAGCTGACTGTCCCCACCGATAGTGACTCTTGGCGAGGTTGTTCACTACCTGCGTAAAGCCGCTCGACACAAAATCCGCGAATTGCATCTCTACGACGGAGCGGTAGCCAGCGACACTGAGACCGAGAGCGGCGCCTAGTATCGCAGACTCACAAAGCGGCGTGTTTCTAACTCGAACGCGCCCGAACTCAGATGCGAAGCCTTCGGTGACCTTAAAGACACCACCGTACTCAGCGATGTCCTGCCCCATCAAGATGAGATCCGAGTGTTGGCGCAGTCCCTCGCGCAATCCATCGGAAACCGCGTCGATCAGACGCATCTGTTTTAATTCCCGGTTATTCTCAGCGACTGGGGTGCTAGGAGAGGGGGCATACACCTCCCGAAGCTCTCGCTCGGATGATGGCTCAACATCGGGCTCGGCGAACGCTCTCTCCACCTCCGCATCAATCGAAGCGACCAGCTCAGCGCGAACGGTGGAGATATCTCTTTTGGTGAGCTTCTTCGTTCTTATCAGCTGTCGCTCGAACCGAGCGATTGGATCTTTCTTGGCCCACTCCTCAAGTAAGCGCTTAGGCACGTACTTGATACCCGATGCCTCCTCATGACCACGCATACGAAACGTCATGCATTCAACAAGGACAGGTCGGGGCTTCTTTCGGATAGAGTCAGCCAGCTTGCTTATTGTCGAGTACACCTCGTCGAGACCGTTTCCATCTATCGTAATCCCCTCCATGCCGTAGCCAGCCGCGCGGTCCGAGAGTCGGTCACACCGAAACTGCTCTGACGTGGGAGTGGAGAGGGCATAGCCGTTATTCTCAATCACGAAGATCACAGGCAGGTTCCATACGGCGGCGACGTTAAGCGCCTCGTGAAAATCTCCCTCCGAAGTTCCGCCTTCTCCTGTGAACACCAGCGTCACGCTCTTATCTTTTCGTAGCGTTGACGCGAGGGCGATTCCGTCCGCGACAGCTAATTGCGGACCCAAATGCGATATCATCCCGACGATCTTGTAGTCTTGGGTGCCGAAATGAAAAGAGCGGTCCCTTCCTTGCGTGAATCCTGATTGCTTTCCCTGCCATTGCGCGACGAGTCTCCAGAGCGGAATCTTTCGCGTGGTGAACACACCAAGGTTTCGATGTAGCGGTAGAATGTACTCGTCAGGTCGAAGGGCGAGGGTACATCCAACTGAGATTGCTTCTTGTCCGATTCCTGAAAACCACTTGCTGACTCGCCCCTGGCGCAGCAGCAGCAACATCTTTTCCTCCACTAACCGTGGATACAAGAGCGCTCTGTACATCTCTCGTGGAGATGTACGCGGTGGGCTCACGCTAGGTCTTTGGGGCTTCGTCTTAGAGGCGGGCGCTTTACGATTCATGAGAAAGGATTCTAATCGGTGGGGCTCCAATTACATATGGCAAAAACAACAAGAGTACGTTACTAGTCCCTTTTCAGAGAGTGTGCGCGCGCAATATTGAGTCTCCGTGGTAGCCATGGGTTCTAAGTCCTCACGAATTGTGGCTTGTCGTCGCTTTGGTATGGCGCTACTCGTGGCGATACTCCAAGCGACGTTTGTCCCGCTGGGTCAAAGCCAGGTTGAGAACTGCTTTACAGAGGCATCAGCAGTATTCAATCAAGCGCTCTCAACACATCGCACCGTATTGTTCGAGGTGCTTGCTGGCAAGAGAAGGGGCCGCTGGCAGCCTGATGGTACCTTTCGAAACGCATTCCTCTCACGGAATGCCAGAGCGCTTCGCGACATCAGGAATCTCCTCAGCCGCGATGATTGGGAAGAGACAGCGCTGTTAGAATCTTTCCGCCGTTTGCTCAACACGAGGCTCCCCCAGGGCGTTTACCTACCGAAGTCTGTAAGGGCTACCGAAACCGCGAAGTTTCACAAGAGGGTGCGCCGCTACGTTAGCTGCCGAAACAAGTCTAATTAACGCTCAAAGATCTGCCGGTTAACTCGCCCTTTATACAGAGCATATTCCGATAAAGTACTGGGCTGACACGGCCGACATACTTAGCGCGGGGATACTATGGGGCCAAACTGGCGTTTTATAGCGGCGATTGCCGTAATTACAACCTCTGGATGGGCTGGCAGTCAACCTGCGAGCGCTGATGAATCCCCAACCAAGAGGGCCTCTCCAAAAACCTGCGAGGTCAGACGAGCAGCGTCCTTGCTAAATCTCGGAACCTTGCTAAAGCAGGGGGATTATACGGGCGCTAAGTTTCTTTTGATTGGAATCACGAGTAGTTTCGCCGATTGTCACGGCGTGTTGAAACTAAAGCCAGCGGCCGCAAAAGTACCGCCGAGCTCTGACACTATAGCGTCGTTTAGCGCGCGCCTGATCAATAGCGCTCTCGACAACTGGTCTCCGAGCCTGGCCATCGCCGAGCTGGATTCCGTGCGCTTCAAAGCCCACACGCACCCAAAGTATGACCTGCAGTGCGCATACCGCGTCGCCGAGGTCGCCAGGAGTTTTGAATCGTGGCATCAGACATCAAGCGCGACGCGATCGCTTCAAGTGTCGCTGGACCAAGCTAGGAAAGATCAGAGTCGCGCTTTGCAGAAAGACCTCACAGACCAGCTTTGGGAAGGCATGGCGCGTAACGATAGCGCGGCGAAGGGCTACCGCCTGCAAGTACGGGCGTGCTTCAGCGCATGCTCGCCGATCGAGCCGGCGGAGTGCCATCCGGACAAGTAAACCTCCCCGTAGGCGCCCTTCTTTGCTTATTAGTTTTCTAGTTCTCATAAACTAACGTACTGGGCCGGGACGCTCGGGGATAGTCTATTGGTCGCACCCCGGTGGCAGTTGCCCTCTTTTGAGGATGGGACTGCTGCGATATACCAATCATATGCAATGCCTCCGTTGTCCCAATGAAGCTATTCCCGGCAAGGCGCTTTGCGCCTCATGTTTCGCCGATCACCAGGAGAAGCTCGAGTTTGAGGGATCCGACGAGTGGGTCGAAGAGCAACTTGCGACAACTCGCGATGAAAGCAGGGGGCAGCAACGCGAAGCGCGGGGGGCGGAGACGTCACCTCAGAGCCTGGTACTCACCTTGGCCCCCGCCCTACTTGCCCTGGGAGGCCTTACAATGCTCTCAGTCTGGTTCGTTAACAATGTGGGCTTTAAATTTACGCCAACCCCTGAATCTAAACAGTCGCAGGGAGTCGCGGATGGGTCAGCAGTCAAGAGCCCCGAAAAGCCCATGGCGTTGGCACACAGCCAGACGCCAGCGCAAGACAAACCGGTGCCTGCGGCGATAGCAGAAGGCCCACGCGGTGGGGCTGACTACCAAGCCCCGGAGCTCACGGCAACGCCAGTTCCCGAACCGAGCGCCACTCCGACAAATACCGCAAACCCCACCAGCACTCCGACCCCGATCTTCACAGAGTCTCCAAGACCCCTTTCATAACGATCTCTCATGGCAACCGAGGACAGCCCCCGCACTGAATCAAAACGAGCTGCTACAGCTAAGAGCCAAATTGTTGAGCCTGCCACGCCAGGAAATCTCATCTCGCTTCCTGTGGTGGTGGGCCTCTCAATCATGGCGTGTCTTGCGGTCGGCTCCGTGATTTGGTTCATCGCGACAGAGCCTCCCTCCAGAGCGCCAGAAAACGATTCTGTCGGGTCTCTGGGCAATACACGCAGCCCATCACAGATAATTCGAGCGGCGCGAAGAGCGCAGGAGCGCTCGCAGGCCGAGGGGTCCGGGCAATAGAATACCCGGCCCCTTCTTTTCCCGAGCCCTAGTCTGAGCTATACACTGCTCATGCGCGCAATTCTCATTCAACACCCGCTAGAGTATCGGCTTGAAGTTCAGGGGGACTTCTTTGTTCAAGGTGCCCTGGTGCCCTGCTCTCTTACCGTTAAAAATCACTCGCAAACACCTGTACCGCTCAATCAAATCATTCTCGATCTCTCCCTCGGCAATCTAAAGAAGTTCAAAGCCAAGGAGAGCGGCGCTTTTTCGCTAATGGAGAGAATCAATCTCGGTAACGAGATAGACCTAGCCCCCGCGGCGCAGATCACATTCCAGCAAGTCTTTACCCTGAGCTCTAATGCGCCGATTACCGACAAGAACGTGAGTTTATATCTTCAGTACGGGGACCCAAGCGCTGAAGCAGGCCTTGGGCAGCTACTTCTTACCGTTCATCCCCACGCTCACGTTCGCCACATATTCGACACGATGACAACGGTGTTCAATTTCATCAATAAGGGAGAGTCTCACAAAGACAAGCAAACAACTGCTAAGCTTAAAGCCCCTGATTCGCGTCGATTCTCTCTAGTCGAAGAGTTAAATCTCTCCGCGAACTTTGAGGAGGACCGAACCCTAGTCCTTCGGTTCCTCTTCACGGTCAAAAAGTTTGATCATTCAGGCGCGGCGGTAAACGTCAAAAAAGGAAAGGTTGAGGTGACACGACGCCTAGAACCAGAGCTGTACCTATTTGGTGGCGATTTCGTGCGTCAGGAGTTTATTGAATCCGAAATTGAGGTCGCGCTCGCCGAAGTGTCTTCGGGCTTGTGACGCGTGATCCCGTAGCACCACTGTAGTGGTTTTGCTTACGAAATATTCCTTGTGCCTTTCATGGCACACCACTTGCTGGTTCCCAATATAGGTCAATGCGCACATACGCCTAAAGTAAAAGACTCTGGATTTGCGCGCTAAGGAGCTGAAACAACTTAAGGGAGGCTATTTTCGGAGCCGCGTACATTCGAAACGTTTGCGGAGAGTCTGGAACTGAGCTTCCCATACAAGAGCAGTAGAGCAGGACTATGAACCTTAAGCACGCCACCAACATGGTCGAGGGATTTATAATCCGAGGTGACAGCGCTGTGTCGCGCCTTGATTATGAAAGTGCCTCACATTTCTATGACGCCGCCCTCGCGATCGTCGAGACTCTTCAAGGGAGACGCAATTTGGCGGTACTCGACCCCCTATTACGTCTTGTGCGGGTTAATCGACAGCGAGGTCTCGAGGAGCTAAACGCGCAGCTAATAGCTCGCGCTCAGTCTATAACGCTCGCCCATGCCCAAGGCCCAAACTGCGATAGTCTTCATTAAAATTTATCTACAGCAAGCCAATCACACGCCCCCTCTAACGAGGGGCTTTTTTATCTAAGTGAACCCGACAATCGCGCTCATAATCCACTTCGCTCTGCGGCTATCGAGGATCTCGACACACAAAAAAAAGCTCCTCTGTATAGGGCGACGGACGTCTGCGGTCTGGATCCACGAGGGTCACCTTGCGAAAGTACTTCGCGAGCTCGCGCAAAATAATTGGCGTTGGCACCACCAACTCTGGAAGGACCATCTCATTGAGAGTAAAATCGCTGCCAGCGCGGCGTCGAAAAATCTTCAAGATAACGTCATAGTGAAACCGTCGTCGTCGCTTTATCTGAACCATCGAAACGACGTCATTCTCAACATCGGCCGTGATTGGATCGGTGCGATATTCCTCCATCTTATGCTCTGTGTTCACATCGAAGATAAACACGCCACCTGAGTTGAGATGTCGATGCGCCGTCTCGAACACCTTCCTCCATTTGGCGAAACTGGTAACGTGATTGATCGTGTCAAATGGGCACACGATCGCGTCGAATCGATCAGCGAGATCAAGGGACGTGATATCGCCATGGAGAAGCTTCGCCTTGGGCGCCTTCTTGCGCGCGATTTTAAGCATTCCTTTTGAATTGTCGATCCCAACGCTTTTGTAACGCCTGGATAAAATCGCCAGCATGCTCCCCGAGCCGCATCCGAGTTCCAACAAGGTTTTCGCGCGTGGGTTATAGCGCTTCACGAGTCGCTGCAGCAACTTGCCAATCGAGTCACGAGGGCCCACGACGTGGTCATAAAAAGGCGCGAACTGGTCGTACTGAGTCATGGAAAGAGCCTTCGTCTATCGTCTTGCTTGATTGCGAAATCCTCGACAGGAGAGTACCGATCGACGGCGGCATCTACAAGAGCCCTAACCCCTCGCCTCTCATGTTCGCTGACGATAGGCGTAGATTAACCCTTTCGAACTTGGACAAAATCAACTACACATCGCCGTATTATACGTGTCTTAAACCCCTTTCTTGGAGTTTTTATGAAAGCCCTCGTAGCAGTACTATTTTCACTTACCGTATTCGCGTCCAGCGCATTCGCGATTCCCAACTGTCGCCCCTGCCCTTATTCATGTCAGGACCTGGGACTCGGCAAGAAAGATTGCAGCTTCGTGAGCGAGTCGCGCGGCGTTTGCTGTCTTGACCTCTCAAAGAAGGGCGCTGATTTGGCTGAGGCTCAAGCGTCAGTGCTTGAACAGCAGCAAGGGTACGGGCGTCCCTCGTCACAATACGGTCGCGAAACCTGCCCTGCAGGATTCCGACCGAGCGAGCAAAAGTGCTCACCAGAGGAGCGTCGCCGCGGATGCAAAGATATGCGTCTTCCCGGTGGGCTTGGTTGCGTTAAGCGCTAACGCTTACGGAGCACAGCGACAGCAACCTGAAGTTCGGCGCCAAAGGCGGATAAAAGCACCGTCTTGGCGTCGCCGTTCAGGTTGCGCTTGATCATGTCTTCTAGCCCGATAAAACAGGCGGCTCCTGAGATATTACCGATCTTGGTTATACCATCTGTGTAAAGCTGGTCCGGTCGTATCTCAAACGCCGGTACAAGCTCGTTGAGCATACGGATATTGGCTTGGTGCGGAATAATATAAACGTCCGAAAAGTCCTCTATCCCAGCGAGCGCTCGTACACGCGGCGCGATGCGAGTTCCGAACTCGAAAACACCTCTTCCCTGCATATGAAGCATATACTCGGACCGGGGAGCGCCCTCTGGCTTCGCGAGCACGTTTGGCAAGTTAATGACGCACACGCTCTCGCCGGCATAGGTTTCTGAGGCAGCGCTCTCTATCACATAGCCTGTCGAGACTCGCGGATCATTTGAAACAAGCGCCGCCGAAACTCCATCACTAAATAAGATGGCTGTCTTCCACAGGTCGTGATTCAGCATCCGGCTAATGTGGTCGCCCGCGACTACGAGATAATAACTGGTCTTGCCGCGCAAAGAGTCCACTACCAACTGATTGTAAGCAGCCTGTAGAGCTTGAACGCCACCAGCACAGCCCATTCCGATCTGACATGCCTGCAGATGTGTAACCCCTATCTTCGCCGCCACGAGGGGCGCCAGGGTGGGCATCAGGAACTCAGTGGTCGGGTTGCAAGAAGAAAAGATCCCACTTAGCGCCTTAAGAGGCAGCCCTGCTTGCTCCAGCACATCGAGACTTGCCTGGGCGGCGAGCGACACGAGATCCTCTCCGTCAGCGATACGATGCAGCTTTGTCACACCACAAAGCGACTGCACAGTGCCAGGCTCTCGGGCAAAGATTAATTCTAGGTCAGCGGCTGACAGCTCACGAGACCCGAGGCGATGCGCCAGGGGACCAAGTACTATGTCCATTACAACAAACTCCTGAAGGTGAGTCGTCGGATTGTATACCAAAAGCGCGCCAGGAGCATCCTCTCAGGTTAAATATTAACAAACGCTAACCACTTGTTTACATTGAGAATACAAGCAGCCAACTCGCCTGCATATTTTTTCGCTCTCGAACCCAATCTCTTTTCGCCACCTCCATGATTTCCTCCCATGCTCAATAGCGAATAGTCCGCGCGCGCAAGTTCCCTAGGTCATCAATCCAAACAACCAAATAGTGCCAGCTCCCCTCAGTTGGCTGTTCCTTTGTTATTGAGACGTTGCTACCGTCAGATCGAACTAGGGGTCCTCCATTTTGAGTATGCTTGCTGCCTTAATTCGACGCATCTCTCCTGTTGTCTTACTACTATGCGCGTCGACGGCGTTCGCGCAAAGTGACGAGCGCCCTCCTCTTACCGATTCATCTCGTATCGCCCAGTCGACCCTCAGCTCGAATCGCGAAAGAGAAGCGACGGAGACAATTATCGTTCGGCACACGGAACCTGCCATCCTTGAAGATGCCTCGTCCAACGTCGGTGGACTAGCAATCACAAAGCTATCGGAGCGTGGTGAGCGCACCAAGGCGAACGCCATTCATCAGAGGGCGACATCACTCCGCGCCCGCGTCAATGAGGAACACCGTCGATTTGTGAGCGTGTCAGAGCGTGACACAAATCTTCGCGGGCGGATCAAAGACGCTCGCCTATCTCACCTCAAAAATATTATTAACGCGACTGTCATCGAGGGCGCGCCTTCCGGCACCCTCAGTAGGTTGAGGAGCCTTGGATACAAAGTCGAACTCGCAGTTCCTATCACGACTTCACTAGCCGCAAGTGTCCCATCCATCGGCGCCTCGCAGGTCTGGTCCGAGTCGAGAGATTCAGAGGGAAATCCGATTACGGGCCGTGGCGTTCAAGTCGGAGTAATCGACACCGGGATCGACTACACGCACCCGGATTTCGGCGCCTGTGACAAAACTCGATTCTTAGCCGGCTCCTGCCCGCGAGTCAGGGGTGGCTATGATTGGGTCGGCAACGACCAAGATCCAACTGATGAGAATCTGCATGGAACCCATGTGGCGAGCATCATCGGCGCCAACGGCACTGTAAAGGGAGTAGCTCCAGACGTATCCCTTTATGCCTTAAGGGTACTCGACGCGTGGGGCTCAGGAAGCTCCGCCAACGTCATTCGAGCGCTCGAGTGGGCAACGGATCCAAACGACGATGGTGACTTCTCGGATCATCTTGACGTCATAAATTTGAGTCTCGGATCCTCCTTTGGAAACGCCGACACCGCCGACTCTATCGCCACCGACAATGCGGTGGCAGCGGGCATTATAGTCGTCGCGGCGTCTGGAAACTCTGGGCCAGAAGCGGCGACGATTGGCTCTCCCGGCGCTGCTCGTCAAGCCATTACCGTCGGCGCAAGTCTCCTTAACGGCACCGTGGCGGATTTTAGCTCACGCGGACCGGTGCGAAGTGGCAACACTATAATATCAAAGCCTGATCTGGTGGCGCCCGGCGTCTCCATCTGCGCGGCCTTGCGCAGTGGCGTCTCGAGACCTACCTGCGGAGATGACACTCATACGGCGCTGAGCGGCACATCGATGGCAACTCCGCACATATCAGGTGTCGCGGCGCTGCTTAAGCAAGCCCGCCCCTCAATTTCCCCAACTGAAGTAAAGACTCTCCTAAAGGCGACCGCCAAACCGTTGCGAGACGCCATCGGGGCGATTCTATCAGGTTATGAACAAGGAGCTGGCGTGGTAGCGGCACTTCCGGCGGTAGAGTACGCCCTGTCCGGAAAACTACCTCCGGTAGCGGCGCTCGTAACAGGCGGCACGGTGTATGACGACTCGGTTCCTATCATCGGCTCCGCGGATGGCTCAGACTTTGAGGAGTATCGACTCTCCCTCATCGCGCCTGACGGCACCGAGCAAACCATCGCGACGGGGACCTCGCCCGTCCGAGACACCCAGTTTCTTTCCCTCGACATCGGCGCGTTGCCGAGTGGCGACTATACTCTCAAACTCGTGGTCCTCGCGGACAGGCATGAAGCTCAGACGCATTCGGGTATTACCATAAGTCACCTGGCCATTTCCGCGCCCTCCAGCCCTCGTGAAGCGTCGCGGGGCCAGCGTGTCGTACATGGAAGCTCTGACATCATTGATGTACTTGGTCGTGTAAATGGGAGAGGCCTACGAGACTTTGGGCTTACGCTGTGTTGGGATTTCGCCGACGAATCGGGCTGCGCTCCAGAGGCCGTGACTATCACTCCTAACGCGCTCGGTCCAATCAGCCAAGGCGTACTAGCTTCAGTTAACATCGCTAAGATCCCTGTTCAGCGTCGGGGGGTATATACGTTGCGACTCACCGCCAATTACGAGCAGCGAGCGAGCGAGTCCATATCAAAGGAATTCTACCTCGATCCTATGATGCTCCGTGATTACGCCCCGGCGCTTCGCTGTGACCAGGATGCTCCGTGTGAGGATATTGGACAGCAGCCACTGCTCGCTGACATCAACGGCGACGGCATTCCAGAGACGATCTACTCCCTCTCTCGCCATCTCCATGTCGTGGATCGAAATGGCGCGCCGCTTCCCGGCTGGCCCAAAGCCACCGATCATTCGCTCCTCACCCCACCAAGCGTAGGAGACCTCAATGGGGACGGCGCTCTTGAGATCGTCGTTCAAGGTTATGACTATCTTTCGAGCACGCAAGTACGCGGGGCGATTTACGCGTTTGCCGCTGATGGCACCCCTCTGCCCGGTTGGCCATCACGGTTTGACGCGAATCCTTCCAGTATGCGGCGCTATGTGGGGGATTTTCTCTCAGTCATGGACATCGACGGCGATAACGCCGCTGAGGTTCTCCTAAGCCCATTTGAGTGTCTGACATTCAACGCTAGTCCCTGTCTCGCGTGGACACCTCCTGACATCTCCGCCATACCAGAGAACTATCGAATGTTTGGTGGACTCGCCGTGGGAGACCTCGATAACGACGGTGACAAGGAGATCGTCTCCACCTTAACAAACTGGTCTCAGTGGGTTCGAACGGGCGAAGAGAAAAGCATCGTCCTCGTGCAAGATTCCACAGGAACAATTCTGAGCTCTACCGCTGTAACTTCCCTCATACCTACGGGTCCTATTATTACCGACGTGGACGGCGACGGGGTCAAGGAGTTCGCCACCTACGACAGAAGTAATGTAACCGGTCGAGTGTCGGTCGTTATCCGTGACATCACTGGTAGCCCACTTCCCGGCTGGACGGTTCATGTGCCGAATCTGATCCTTGGCGACATCGCTTTCGCGGCGAGTCTCATAGCCGCGGATCTGGATAACAACGGCTCATCAGAGATAGCTTTCCAATCGGACATTGACACTCAAGTAGTCTTCTATACCCAGGGACAAGCCTCTGTGAGAAAGCCCCCTGACTATCGACTTTCAGGATACGGTACCCTAGTCGCCGCGAATATTGACTCGGATGCCGCGTCTGAATTGCTCTTCGTTTCGCGATTCTACCCGCACTCATTTTCGTCAAAAGACACCGCCCTCGACCCGAGAGTAGGACTACTCGCCTTGGTCGCCATCAATGATTCGCTGAAAGTCGAGCACGGATTTCCAATCCTTGTGCCAAACTCTTCGGGATACCTCTTTCCTCTCGCCATAGGTGACATTGACGGGGACCGGGAGAACGAGATCGTCCATCCCACTAATGGAGAGATAGTAGCGTTTCGCACGGGTGGATGCTCCAACTCGGCCGAGGCCTGGCCTGTTGAGCGAGCCAGCCCGCACCGGCACGCGAGCGCTTCTTCCGTCGAACTATGCTCGGTAGGAAGCAAGATCTTCGAGGCATGCGCGCTTCATTCTGATCACGATCTGATCGATGATTGCCAGGACCAATGTCCTCTCACACGTCGATTGCGCCCCCATCCGATTTGCGGCTGCTCTCTCGACGAGTCGGATCCCGATGGGGACAGCATACCGACCTGCGCGGACCTTTGCCCACAGGATCCCCTCAAGCGCGAGCCGGGCATCTGCGGCTGCTCCAACCCCGAGGCTGACGCCAACCAAGATGGCCTCATTGATTGCGGCAACGTCTCGGGAAGTTTCGCCAGACCAACCACGAAGCCGAGAATCGTACGAAAACGCCCTCGCTATCTCAAAGTGCTCGTCCCGCTCACTAGTGGCGCCTCAGAAGGATCTCGAAAGGTCGCGATATGTCTCAGGAGACGCGGGGCTCGCGCGCGCTGTAAAACCACCCCGAACGGCACAGCTGTGTTCAAACCCGCCCCTGGACCGTACACTGTGTACTACACATGGCTTTATTCGAATGGCAGCTCCTTTAAGAGCCCCTCCATCAAGACCCGAGTAATTGACAGGGACGCTATCCGACGCGCGACCGTGACGCCACGCCGACCGTAGTCTCTTGCCCCTGTTGCTCGAGTAATAGTGACGCCGCTCGCCTGCTCACTGAGCGTGTCATCAAGCCCTCTTGATGACCGAGGCAGTCCCCCGGCGGCATCGATCCCATCCAAACCACTTCAGCATCAACAACCACAAAAGGGTCAGGCCTACCCAGAGCCTTTACTACGAGCACTCCCGCGTCCCGGACAAGCTTGAGAGAGCGCTGCTCGGCTTGTTCAAAGGAGCCAGTGCCCTCCAGAATCAATGTGACTCGAAGTCCTCGTTGGATCCGTTCGCGCAAAACCGAGCTTAACACCTGCGCGACACGGGGCGTCAGAGTCACCGAGGAAATAACCACATCCCCGCTGGCCTCAAGAAGGTCCGAGACGAGCGCCGGCAGGAATAACATCTCATCAAAGCTTTGAAACGCGAAGACCCCCGAGGCGCGCGTGGCGGAGCTTAAGATATCCAACGGGAGAGCCTCCCCGATTAGCTCGTCCACGGGCATACGATAAGCGACTCTCTCTATGTCATCGAGAACGCCCGAGAGAAGATGTTGTGGCGATAACTGACCGCGAAGATGTGCTAGATTCGCCACCACAAAGAGGTGGTCCCTCGCTCGGCTTAAGGCGACATTGAGCAAGCGAGCGCCTGTATCACGCAAAGAGCTGGGACGCAAAAAAGTGCCAAGTTTGTGGGGGGCGCTGTCCGTCAAATCGAGAACAATCGCGCGCCGTTCGCTTCCTTGAAAGCGATGGACGGTACCAGATGAAACATGTGTCAGCCCGTATTCGTCCAATAGCTCGCGAATTAGATTCACTTGAGGACGATACGGCGCGATGACACCCACTCCGTCGGACGTCTCACACAAACCAGCGGCGTTCAACGAGAGCGCTATTTTTCGACACAACAGGGCGTGCTGCAGATTTGACTTACTGTTCCGTGTTGTCTGTCCTGTGGGCGCTAATGGCGATGTATCAACCAGCACTATAGGGTACCGATTGAGGTACGTGAGCGGCTCACGAAAGACGATATGCTCGGCACCAGCCTCTACCGTGCGAAGAAGTCCGCCATAGAATCGCTGATTAATTAAGCCACACAACGTCGCGTTGCTTCTAAACTGAGTGGTCAGCGTGGCTATAGCTGGGTTCTCAACACGGGCATCCACGGCGTCCACTACACCGGCGCATTCGAATACATCCCTGCTATACCAGTGCCGAACCATGTGAGAGTCAGATAACGCGACCGCCGGAAGCTGCCTGAAATCCCCGGCTATAATCACTTTATCGCGCGCGAATCCACTTAAGACGAAAGACAGCGGCAGCGGCAACATTGATGCCTCGTCGATCAATACAGCGTCAAACTGGCTTAAATCGGCGGCTGACATCAGAGCCCTCGTAGCGGTCGTTGCCACAATCCTGGCCCTGTCTAACAAGCTCAGTCGAAGATCTCGCGTGAACTTCTCGAGCATCGCTATCGCCTCACTTATCTCGAGCTGTCGATGAGAGAGCTCAAGCGACAATTCGGCAAGCTGCTGTCTCTCGCATCCCTGGAGCTCGGCCGTGACCTGCGCGAGATTCGTCTCGAGTAATGAGATGCTCTCTCGGAGCTCTTGTTGTCGATGCGGAGCCTCGTCCTGCAAAGCGTCGGAGGACTGAAACACACGACGCACGACATGCTTCAAACCTGACTCATCGCCTTTTAGCTCACAGCGGAGCTTTCGTAACTGTCCGTGCAGATCAGCGTATGAGTCAAGAAGTGACAATTTTTTCGATGTCTCGAATAGCTTGTTACGTACATCGCACAACTCAGTCTTTAGCGTGTCTAATCGACTCGATACCTTCTCGTGGCTTCGGTGCATGACACGGTCGAGCTGAACCTGCTCGCCGAAGCGCCGAATCGTCGACTCCTTTACCATTGAACCCAGTCGAAGAATCGTCCCTTCGGGTATCGCCGAGCGACCACGTTCAGTAACTCGAGCGCACAGACTTTCGACGACGCCATCTACGGCTTGATTTGTATGTGAGGCGATTAAGACCCTCTTACCAGCTTTGTAAAAATGCCACGCCAGCGCTCCCAAGAGGCGCGTCTTGCCCGTTCCAGGCGGTCCCCATAGGAATGTCACCTGTCGCGACAGCACTCGCTCAAACGCCTCTCTCTGGTCAAGGGTGAGATCATCGGGCACGCCTTCCACGTGGTCGGAGCCCCGATACTCGCTAGCAGTCGGAAGGCGTAAGGCTTGCAGCGCAAGCTCACGATTAAATCCGCGGGTACCTTCGGTGTCTTTCAGGCTCTTGAGGCGCCTTATCAAGGTCTGGAGGACATCTCCCTCCTCGCCCTCAAGGCGCGCGGTCGAAATGACTGGACCTAAGTCCGCGCTAACGGCCAGCGTAATCGAGCCGTTCCCGCGCCCGAGCACCGTTCCAGCGTAAAACCCGGCGTTTGTGATTAACTGTACCGACGCGAACTCTTTGAACGGGGGATCCCCTAGAGTCCGAAAACTGTAGATAACACGACCGCTCTCGGCGAGTGTTCGCCGACCTTGTACCACCTTGTGCTCCCTTCCGGCTGAGCGGTGTTCCCGGCGTTCTATCTCACACGCCGAAAGGAAGCATGCTATAGGGTCGAGCTCATGCTGCTCCTTCATTCTGGGATCTCGTAACATGAGTTGATTGTTTTGGCTTGGGAAATTTTTCGACCGTGCCTCAAACCCCGAAACTTCCCCCCTCACCCGACGAATAGAATGGTATGTACCTACCTCGCGAAAAACTCCTCACCATGGGGGCGCGCTCTCTCACCGATGAGGAGCTGCTTGCGGTAATGCTCGGCTCCGGCACCCGGGGAATTCCCGTACAGACGCTTGCCCGAGCGGTATTGCCGCATCTCGACGCGGCGAGCGACGACCTAAATCTTCAGTCACTTCAATCGGTTGGTGGAATAGGCCCCTCCAAGGCGCTACTGCTCGTCGCTGCCCTTGAGTTCTCTCGCAGGCGGATTCGTCCCGAAGGAATTCGAATCAAGCGTCCGAGCGATGTCGTGCCACTCTTGCAACACCTCATCGACCGCCCTCAGGAGCACGTCGTCTCGATATCTTTAAGCGGAGCGCACGAGGTAATTCGCGTGCGAACGGTGAGTATCGGGCTCCTTACCAGCTGCCCGATTCACCCTCGAGAGATATTCGTCGGTCCGATCTCGGACCACGCATACTCAGTCATTCTCGCCCATAACCACCCCTCGGGCGACCCCGCACCAAGCCAAGAGGATAAACAGGTAACGAAGCAAATAGCCGAAGCCGCTCGCACGTTAGGAATGCGACTACTTGACCACATTATCTTCGCGCGTCGTGGTTACTATAGCTTTCAGGAAAGTGGTGAGCTGGAGTGAATGGCTAAAACTATAGCCACCCCTCATCTCGATACCACCGCGCTGTCGATCTAAGGCCTTCCTCCACAGATACTGAGTACCGATAGCCAAGGACATTTCGGAGACGAGAGGTGTCAAACGCCCTATCCTTGGTGAAGAACGCGACACGCCGGCGATACAGTGGTGGATCAATCCCTAAAGGTCGGCAGATCCACTCGCACATATCAGCCGCGAAAAACAGCGGCCAAGCAGGAAATCTGACAAAACGCAGCGAAGTGTTTCCTATCTCAGAGGCGATCGTCGTCGCTATGTTCTTAAGCTCGCTCGGCTCCGCGTTCCCCGCGATAAACACGCCATCCTCGGCGGCTGGGTGGAGCGCTGCAGTTATAAAGATATCCGTTAAGTCATCCACATGAATTAGGTGATACAACCCACGACCTTTCCCAAAGAGCGGAAAAACCGGCTTGGCCGCCATCTTGAACAGCTTGAGCAATCGCTTATCCCCTGGTCCATAAATCGCCGCCGGACGCACGACCGCCAGAGGCAACCCCCGCTCCTTGGCGAAAGACCGGATAAAAAGCTCACCTTCAGCCTTTGTGCGTTGGTAGATATCCCCTGGGCTAAAGCGATAATCCTCGTTGGCCGGTGGCTCATCGATATGACCGTGCACCCCAACGGTGGAGATGTGAACAAATCGCTTAAGGGTCGGGCTGCCAATCAGGCTCTCAGCGAGAAGCCGGGTACTCTCAACGTGCACCAGTGAGTATGTTTCGTCGGATATATTCGGCTCGCGATACGCCGCCGCGACGTGGAACACGTACGACACCCCAACAACAGCTTTCTCGATGGTTTGCTGGTCGAACACATCGCCCCGAATCCACTCAATCGGAAGCCCCTCAAACTGCGAGACATTCGAACTAGCGCGCGCGATCGCTCGAACCTTGCAGCCAAGATTGACGAGCTTTCGCGAGAGAACAGCACCCGTGTACCCGGTAGCGCCCGTTACGAGCACCACAGTATCCGGGGAAAACCGCACATCAAGAGTCACAACTACCTCATCTAGAAATTAAAGTTCGCGACGAGCCGCACTGTCGGGTCGCTGAACACAGGCTCATTGAAATACGTCGTCTGCGACAGATCAATGTCCTGCCCAAAGATGTTCTGCACATCAAGAGAGATAAGACCGTGTCGCGCGGGAAGACGATATCCTATGCCCGCCCCAAACAGAAATGCGTTGTCCGAGCCGCTTGGGTCTCCTCCATTGTCGGTCGTCACATTCGCCCGAGTCTGATAGCGATACGTTCCAGAGCCCTGCAGAAAGAACCCATTACTGAGAAAGTAGCGCGTGAACGCGACTCCGCGTTGGTCACGGAGGGTCGCCTCATCGTCTCCATTCGTTTGCTGATTAACGAAACGATAGTCAGTCCCCGCTACCCATCGACGATCCAGTACTCGGTAGTAGTACGCTGAGAGAAAATCCTGTCCAATCGGCACCTCGTAACGATCGGCTGTCGCCACGTCGGTGTAGAAATCGCCTGAATCCTGGTTGTCGACCACGTTGTAGATCGAGACCGCCTGGCTCATATCGAGCCAGCGGCGTGTCCACTCACTCCCGAAGAACGTGTTTTCATCTGGGTGAAAATCCGCCCCGAATCCAAGATTCTGAGCCTTGGTCCCCGGCAGATCGTTATACCGCTGCGTAATGCCACCGATCAGCGTGGGCTCCAAGCTGATTAAGTCAGAGCGAGTCCCCTTGCCCAGCGACTCCCCATACCCTGCCCGAAGCGTTAGGGTCTCATCGGGGCGATAGACAAAGCCCGCCTTGGGACTCGCCAAGCTCTCGCCTGTGCGATCGTCGGTGAAGGGAGGCTCATCCCGGTCCGCCCACTGCAAGGTCTCATACTCAGCCCCAGCGTTAAGGCTCAAACCGCCGCCAATTGAAACGGCGCCCAAGTACGAAAGAGAGTTGCCGTTCAGTCTGGTATCACCAGAGCTGTCAAAATCAAGCGTGGTCGCCGAATCGGGATCCAGCGTCGCCACACCGTTGTCGAAGTTATCGAGGGTGCTGGTCGCGTTACGGAACGTGAGGATTGAATTAACAGGTCCTTGATTGGCGATGAGCTGCGCCTCATTAACGACTGTTGTCTCATAACGCTTAGAGCGGTCTTGAAACGGGAACTGCTCAAAGAACATCGACTGCTCACCGGACTCAATAGATGTAATCCCGATGTCAGCAAGGTAATCAAACTGCTTATTGGTTAAGCGTGTGCGATCGTAGGCGGAGTTTACGAGCGCGGTGACACCCGGCGAGAACTTGTGCAGGTAGGCCGCGTTGAACGTGCCGTTCATAATATCCGTCGACTGCTCTAGATCGGTGTCACCCGTAAATGTTCCACGCCCCTCGACAACAAACCTGTCGCCCCATGTCGGCTGCGCCTGAAACGACGCCCCAACACGACCCGCCGTTGTTCGTGGGTCGTCAGCGACGCCATTATAGCCAGCGCCATCAGCGCTGAGCCCAAGCACCACGTTCTCATTCTTGTAGGCGCTCAAGACCCCTGAGCGAAATTGGTCGCTCTTGGAGTCAAACTCAGAGTTTACCGCGGTGCGCCACCCATCTCTCTCAAAGAGCTGCGAGTACTCATTAAGCGAGACGCCGGTCCCGATCGAGTCCACCACATTGATACTGAGTGGCGCGAAGAGGTTCGAAATTCTCTGCTCAGAGGCGATAGTGTCCGCGGCGAAGAGATCTTCTTGAGTCTGCGAGAGAAGCCTGTGGGCGGTCGCGTTCTGATAATCTTGCGAGATGGCCGTAATCGCCTCTAAGCGCCCCCTCTCCTTAAATCCTAGCTGTTGATAGACCCGACCAACCGAAGCGCTTCTCATCGCGCTATCCTGGTCGAGTAGTAGCTTCGAGCGGTAAACGTCACGCGCGTCCGCGAGTTCGCGAGCCTTGCCGATGTCCTTCAGCGCTCCAACGAGATCGTTTTCAGCGACACGCATAAAGCTCCTGTACAGGTAGGGCGTTGGATCGTTTGGATCGAGTTCTATAGCGCGGGAGTACTCAGGTTCCGCCTTATCGTACCGATCGTCCTCGAAATAGTCCTTTCCTAAGTAGCTACGATAAAGACCACGTTGCGGCTCCAGTACCGTAGCCCTCTCGAAATCCTTCCGCGCCTCCGCCAGCTCTCCCCGATTAACTCGGATTATTCCGAGACCGAGTCGAGGCAGCCCCGCACCCGGCTCAGCCGTCGCCGCGCGAGTGAACGCCGACTCCGCCTCCGAAAAGGAGCGGTCCGCCATCAACACGAATCCGTACACGGTCTCCGCGTACCATGAACGACTTGGCATTGAGGAAAGAATGTCTCTGGCCTCTGGCACCCGACCGAACATAAATAACAACTCAGCTCGTCTGGCCTGTAGGTCAGCGCTCTGACCATCGACGGCACCCTCGATCACCGCGAGCGCCCCTTCGAGATCACCTCGCTCTTGAAGAGCGTAAGAATGCGCGACACGGGCGGAAACCGACGTCGGATCGCCATGACGGGCTATGGTCGCCAATTTCTCGGCTGCAGCGGAATCTCCTCGCATGAGCGTAACGGTCGAAAGCGCGGCCGCGGCGGCGCTCTTAGCTCGCTCCGGCTCGTCGCTGGCGAGACACCGCTCAAGTAGATCGGCGCCGGCGGCGGGGTCCCCGCTTGAGACCAATATGCGCCCTTTCAGAACTGATCGTGGATCACACTTTTCAGCGCTACCCTTGCCAAGGCTCTTGATAGCCTCGCCGGTCTTTCCTTCGCGAAAAAGCTCTACTGCACGTTTATCATCGCCGGCCTGTGCGGCGAACGGGACGAACATACTCCATTGGACCGAGCGCTCGTTTTGAAGAACGGCGAAGATCTCAGGAGCCTGCCCCTTTCGGAAGCGAGCGCCCTGACCAGCGCTTAACTGCGCCCTTCCCGAGTCGCTCTTACCATCAACACTCCCCGAGAACATTGAGATCGTGGTCTCCTGACCATCAGTGAAAATCTGAAACTCTGTGCCTCGTATCGCTGCCGTGACCTGCTGCGTCTCCACGGTTGGGTGTTGCTCGCTGTGGCTTAAGAAATGAAGCGCTCCCTCGAATAGACCAATCGGCTTTTCTTTGCCGGGGAGCTTCATCCTCGAACCACTCGCGAGACGGACATAAGAGCCATCAAGGAGCTCTACCGCTACCCTTCCTGGCTCACCCACAACCAGCTCATCGCCACTATTAAGCCGCATACCCTCAGAAAGCGGCGCTGACTGACCGGCACGAACCACTGAGGCTGTGCCCTGCAAGGAGAAAACCTTTCCCGCCACCTCGTCTTGGGCTTGAGCCAAAACCACCGCGGTGTTCAATAAAAAGATGGCGACTGCCGAGACAATTCTAATTAGCATAGGGCGACCCGTGATAACGATCATTCCACGGCAGCATACCCGCCCACGGTCATCGTTCCAAGCCACTAAGAAGACCCGAACGGCGCTATTAATCCCTCAACTCGTCAATCGCTAGCTTCTCGACGATCTCTTGGTCGATAAACGCCGCAATCATCGCGCGGCACACCTTCTCGGTAAGATCAGCATCCGCGCCTAAGTCCTTTGACAAAGCGCGCACCTTCGCGATTACCTGCTCCACCCGACTGGGGGCCTTCACGTCGTGGAGGTCCCTCTTAAATCGCGCCGCCTGCTTGACGTATGCTCCACGCTCCGCGAGGAGCGCGACAATCTGTCGGTTGATCGCGTCAATCTGACCGCGAACCTCGTATAGCGAGCCGCAAACAAGTGCCATAATTTACTGCGCTCCCCCACGGCGAAAAATCTCCACAGCCCTCAACTACGCGAGTCTCGTCATACACCTACAGCAGAAGAACCGCAGTTGATTTTCGTTAAGCGCGGACCCGAGCCCCTTTTCATGGGCAACACGCTGAGCTGATTTACCATCGCCACGCCACCGAGCCGATGGTAGAAAGAGAGATATGCGTTTTCTCGTCCGCCTTGGTGTCGCGATAGTCGCGGCCCTCGTCACTATTGGGATCAACACTATGCCGCCCCCTGAGCGGATCGATCTCAACGTAACGGATCACATTCGAAGATTAGTCGGTCGCAGCACCCCATCCAAGAACGTCGTCGTAATCGCGATCGACGAGGCAAGCTACACGGAGCTGGGAGTCGGCTTCGACAAGCCGTGGCCCCGCGCATTGCACGCTAAGCTGCTTCGGCGTTTGAAGGAGCTCGGAGCACGAAGTGTCGCCTTCGATATCCTCTTTACAGGACCGGGAGCTGATCCGGCCGTGGATCAGGAGCTAATAGAGGCGTTTCGAGGCACAAACTCAATCATCGGCGTGGAGGCGATTAAGAAGACGGTCGCCAAACAAGGGGGCGGCATCGTGGTCGAGGAGATCGACCAGCCGTACGATGAGTTTAGAAAGGTCACGACCCAGGCGCTCGTTAATCTCGATATGAACACGAAGGATGGGTTTATCCGCACCTTTCCGTTCCCCACCAGTGACCAGACCAAGCGCTTTCCGTTTCTGGCCTATGCGGCCGCTGGAGTGCCTTCAACGCCCGGCATGCGAACTCCAGCGAGGCGGGACCTTATTAATTACTACGGCTCCGCTCGAGAGAACGCGCGGATTGTGAGCTATTGGGAGATGTTTGAAAAATTGGCCCCCGCCGAGGAGGCTAGTTTCAAGGACGCGGTGGTCTTCGTAGGATTGCTTTTACGGGCGGATACCGGCGTCGCGCAAAAAGATTCCTATCTCTCCCCATTCGGCGGGGAAATGGTCTTCGGAGTTGAGGTCCATGCGACGATCGCTGGGAACCTACTCGAGCAATCATGGATACATCGCCCCTCTCGTAGCCTTGAGCTTGTCACCGTTGGGCTGCTCGGCGGAGTAGCGACGTTTATCGGACTCTCATTCTCTCCGATTATCTTGGCATCCGTCGTTGGGGCGTTGGCGATCGCTTGGCTCGTTTTGAGCATAGTGTCAATTAGCGGCAATTTTTTCGTCGTGGGCGCGTCGACCGTCTTAATCGTACTCCCACTCGGGGTCCTTGTAAGCGCGATGGTGTCCTACGTGGGAGCGCGCCGCTCTGAAGAAGCGCTTCGATCGGCGTTCTCACTGTATGTTTCGCCAGATATGGTGCCCAAGCTTGAAGGGGGCGAGTCGGCCCTTAAACTCGGCGGTGAAAAGCTATGGCTAACGGCGGTGTTCACTGACATCGCGGATTTTACCACTATCACCGAGGAGATGCCGGCAGAGAAGACCTCGGAGATGCTCAACGACTATTTCACCGAGGTAATGGACGTAGTCTTCGCAAACCAGGGCACGCTTCTCAAGTTCATCGGTGACGCCATATTCGCTATCTGGGGCGCTCCGGTGAAGATCGCTAACCACGCCGAAATGGGAATCAAGACAGCGATGGCGATCCAAAAAGGAGTCGAGAAGTTTAATTCCTCGCAGCGCTATCCACCACTCATAACGCGCGTTGGGGTCCACACGGGCCCCATGCTGGTGGGGAATCTCGGCTCAAAGAAGCGCTTCGACTACACCGCTATCGGTGACGCGGTTAACCTCGCCTCTCGAATTGAGGGATTAAACAAGTACTTCGGCACAACCATTCTCATATCGGAGGCTACACGCAAGGATGCTGGTGGATTCGCGGGGTCGGTTTTGGTTGGCACGGTTCGCGTTAAGGGCCGTCGTGAGCCTGTGAGTCTCTATTCGGTCTTCGATCCGCCGCTTGCTTCTCAGGTTCTATTGGACTGGAGGAACGCCCTTGACCTATTTGCGAAAGTTAAGCCTGATCAGGCTATTGCGCTCTTTGAGAGAGTCTCTGAGCAAGAACCTCGACTCAAGGTGGCTTGTTCTCTGTATATCGATAAGAGCTGTACTCATGGTCAGGCTCCGCCGCCCCAAGGCTGGGCGGGAGAACTCGACTTCGATGTCAAGTAAAGGGCTTATCGTGACGACAAAGACTTAGGGTGGTGTGAAAAAAGAAAAGGCGCAACATGTTTGATTTCATAAAGGCTAAGCGAATCGCTTTCTCACTTCTCCTCGCTGGTGCGGTTCGGCCAGAGACCTCTGTAGCGCAGAGTGACTTTACGACCTCAGGGGCTTCTCAGGTATCGGTCGGCCTCAACACTACCGCTCCCTCAAACCGTAGCTTTGAGCCCGTGTCTCCACCGAATGGCAACTTGATGATTTTTGCTTCGGAAGCTAACAACCTCGTCTCCAACGATTCAAACAACTCTAGTGACATATTCCAGTACTCTCCGGGAAAGCCCTTGGAGCTGATAAGCGTCGTCGCGGCGACCGGACAATCTCCGACGACCGGCGCCTCGGCCGGCCCTGCGGTGAGCCCTCTCCTTCCTGACGGCAGCTATGCTGTGGCGTTTATCTCAAACGCCACTGATATCGTTGCTGGATACTCCGCGCCACCTTTCGGTGGAAACGGAAGCCCCAATCAAGTGTATATTCGAATACCAAAAACTAATGAGACTCTTTTGGTTTCTGGCGGCATCAATACAAGTGCAGGATCGGGACAGGTAGGTGCGAACGCTGACTGCGACCAAGTGTCTATCACGGCGCTTCCCAATCCAAATCGCTATATTGTCGCGTTCCGGTCAAAGGCAGGAAATCTCGAAACCCCGACAAGTCCCAATCAACTGCAGCACAAGACAATCTTTTTGGTGACGCTCACCACAACAAACTCAAAGACCACCGTAACATCCTCAGCGCAAGGAGCTCGAAGTCCAGACGGGAGTCCGTACGAGGGGGATCTCAACAGTCCCTCAATCAGTGGCGATGGTCGATGGGTGGCTTTCAACTCGGATGCCCCCATAGTTGGCCCCTCAAACGGGTTCCAACAAGCATATTTGTTCAATCGAGGCTCAAGAACACTTCGAATGATTACCCGAAATCCTCAGGGTGAGCCTGGCAATGGAGACTCTCGGGGCACATCAGTTTCATTCCAGGCTGAGAAAGTCGCCTTTATAACTGAGGCATCAAACTTGTTGCCTGGAGCTATCGCGAATCGCAAGGCCTATCAGTTTGAGACAGCGACTAAATCCTTTATCCACGTCAACGCCTCTATGAGCAAAGAGGTGAGCAACGGCGACGCGTTCGCTATTCGCATGAGTCCTAGCGGTCGGCAGGCTGTGTTCTCAGACAACGGTACTAATCTCGTCTCGGACCCTGCGACGAACAACAAGGTGCAGACGTACATCAAGGATACCGTTTCTGGCTCGATCATACGAGCGAGCGTTACGGCGGCTGGTGTCGCCGGTGATGGAGATAGCGGAGGCTCCACATTCACGAGCGGGCCACTGACCGGCCCCGCGCTCTCCTTGGGTGCGACGGGTTTTAATAGTAGAACAATCTTCGCCCACTTTCGCTCAGCCGCCCCAAACCTTACGACGGTAGGCACTTCATCCGACACGCTCACCAATGTCTTCAGATCGACTATCACCCCCCCGAAGCCCAAATTGGTGAAAAACACCCCTATCGAAGCGCCACCAGACGTAACCATCGAGAAAACGCTGTCAGGCGGCAAAGGAGCAACGGTATCGATATTACTGCAGGAGTTCGAGGATATAACGTCGTCAGCCACCTCTGCCTATGGGTCAAAAGCGGCACCCACATCGAGCACGAAGATAACCTACAACTTGGAGATCCGAAAAGTAGGCTCTCGCCAACAGACGTTCCGCACATTGACAAGAAACAGAGTCACCATTTCCCGACTCGCTCCAGGGAAGTATAGTATCAGATATCGTGTTACCAAGACATCGGGACGAACGTCTATCAAGAGTGGCTACAGCGCCAAGCAATCGTTAGATGTCTCGTAGCCATAGCGACTAGTCCACCAAGGGCGCCGTATGAGATTATCGTTTCCTCCACTCACCGTCACTTGGGCAACAGTGGCATTTGCTCTAGCCCTCCCCCTAGCGGAATGTCGAGCCCAGGCTACCACCACAGGTGCAACGCAAGTTTCGGTGGGCGTCGGAAACTCAGAGCCGCTGTACACCAATGAATCAACAACTAGCATCGATCCCGTCGCGGCTCCCAACGCCGATTTTGTTATGTTCTCGACTAGGGCTCGAAACCTGACCCACGCTGAATCGGATCCTGCTAACCCAGATCAAAATGGACTGGAGGACATCTACAAATACTCACCATCCACAGGGCTAGAGCTTATGAGTGTCGTATCAGCGACTGGACGCGCTCCCTCAGATGGGCAATTCGTTTTTGAGGGTTCTCGGGCTCCAGCGATAAGCGAGATCCTCCCGGACGGCTCATACGCGTTCGCGTTCGCCTCTGACGCGAAGGACCTCGTGCCGAACTTCGAACAGACCTCACTCTCGGGCAATCAACGCCAAATATATGTCCGCATTCCAGGGCTCAATCAGAACGTGCTCGTATCGGTCGGCTCGAGTCCCGCTGGAACAACCGGTAACGTGGGCGCTAAAGAGGAATGTACCCTACCAACGATCGCGCTGACAGGAACTTCGCCGACACGATATTTAGTCGCCTTTACATCCACGTCGCCGAATCTGCCTCCATCAAGCGCGGTCACGGGCTCTCAGACGAGAAACATTTTTCTATCAACGATAACCGTCAATAACGGAACAGCCTCCGCCTCGACCGTTCAGAAGCTCGTAGAGAGCCCGTCAGGATCGCTGAACTACCCAGCGCTCAGTGGTAACGGGAGATATCTTGTCTTCCAGACCCAGGCGGTAATCATTCCTGGAGTCGTATCGGATCGATTCCAGGTTTACCTCTACGACCTGAAGTTAGGGACGTTCGAGCTGATATCCCGCAACTCCGCTGGTCTAGCGGCAAATGGGCACAGTGAGCGCCCCTCGATCTCCTATCAGGGCAACATAATTACATTCCGTAGCGAGGCAACTGACTTGGGCTTATCGAACTCAGGAGCCGTGCATGTCGTCTACGACCGAGACACCAAAAAGTTTTCACAGCTAAACACCAGCTCCAGTGGGGCACCAAGCAACGGACTCCCCTACTGGTCTCGAGTGCATCCGAACGGACGATTCGTCACTTTCTCTGATGACGGGACTAATCTCGTATCGAACACGACTTCCTCAATCGCACAGACCTTTTTTAAAGACCTGGTTAAAGGCACAACTCTCCTCCTTAGCACGACTTCGAACGGCACGCCGGGAAATGATGTTAGCGGCACTGATCAACAACAGGTCAGTCGAAGTGGACTGCTCTCGGTAGGGGCTACCGGTTTCACGTCTCGCTCGGCTTTCGCTACCTTCGCCTCCGCCGCCAGTAACCTCGCCTCAGCTGGTGTGCCAAGCAGTTTCAATCAATTTATATTTCGCTCGCCTATAACCCTTCCTGCTCGTGAGCTGCGTCAGGGCGGGCGAATAGAGTCCCCAGCTGATATACGCATCATGAAGGTCCTTTCCCGAAAAAAAGGGGCGCAAGTTCGGATTGACCTTACACTCTTTGAAGTTGGCGACAGCTCTTTTGCCACCGCCACAGCCACCTCCGCCATGGCCACCAAGATTAAGGTGAAATACGAGCTTGAGATCCGCAAGGTGGGTAGCCGCAACGTCACCAGGCGAACACTCACACGCAACCGAGTTACTATCTCGAGGCTAACCCCGGGTCGCTACTCGATACGCTATAGGGCAACCGCGACGAAGGGACGAAAGACCATCCGAAGCGGGTACAGCCCGAAGGCAAGCTTAGTTGTTCCCTCCGCGTAGAGCGCGGATTTCGACGCAACTCCTAATCGATCGAATGGGCACCCAGAAACATCGCCCGCTCAAGCGCCACGAAAAAGCTCTGATACGGTTGCGGGTCTGTAACCGGGTGTAGGTTAAACTGGGCGTTAGCCCGCACAACTACCTGACTCTTACCCTTCGCCCGCACCGTCACGGTCATTCGAAGCGCATATCCATCAAGCTTAGTCGCCGATACCGTGCCCAGGTCAAGGTCCGCCTTATCCACCACAAATCCCAGGTCCTGCAGCGTCGCGATAGCCGCGCGGAGAGTCTTTTCGATATCCCTAGTGTCAAAGGCTCTGGACTGTATCTGGCGCGTCTGCAGCTGGCTTTGTTCTGAATCGAGGAGGCGGTTGTTCATGGGGACACAGCCCTCCGAACCAAAGATAAAGACGGCCACAATCAACTGAAAACACCATGCGGACTTTCTCATATGTCGTGCGCCTCAAGAAAAAGTGACTTCGAGAGCTTCGAAAAGAACTCCTGGTACAGCTCGGGATCCTCCAAACTCTCCGCTCTCGAGATGTTTCCCCGATCATCCCAGACGGTCCGCTGGAAGGTTACCCGCACCACTGACTCCCTCGGAGATACAACCCGAGTCACTAGAGACACTCGGATCTTCTGGTTTCGGTCGATCGGGAAGTCTTCACCACCGAGAATTCCGATCACAATACGGCCTGTGATCTGCACTGCGTCCGTAGCGTCACGGTCCTTCGAGCCGACTAGCACCCCCAACTTCGTCTCCGACTCGTCGATCTCAAATCCTAGGTCCTGCAGAACACCCAATGTCGCCCGCAGGATCTCTTTCTCGTCTCCGGTATCAAATCGCCGGGTCTGCAATCTTCGCAGGGCGAGCGCCTCAGGCTGAAGTGATAGCGCGTCTGGTGGAACCACAGGCACACAACCAGCCACAAACAAGACCAGCGCGCACATCGAGGCGACTCTCGCTACCATTGTTAAAAGCACGGAAGCGGCCCCTTAGAATTGCGATGAGTGGTAGGCGAAGTCCCTCACTTTCTTGGAGTGATCAAACTTAACGATCACTGTCAGTGTCTTCTGCGTGCTGGACGTAGCGCCGGAGCCACCAGAGTACGATGG
>CAIVDM010000142.1 GCA_903904735.1 uncultured delta proteobacterium | reverse complement strand
GTCGCGGCGGTGATGGTCACCGCGACGTTACCTCCGTTCTCGCGGCCTGGGTCTCGAATTGATGTGACGGTCTCCTCGATGGGAGACGCAAAAAGCTTGCAGGGGGGGACTCTGATTCTGACGTCCCTCAAGGGCGCTGATGGAAATACCTACGCGGTTGCTCAGGGAAGTACGAACCTTGGAGGATTCTCAATCAGTGAAGGAAGTGATTCGGCGCAGAAGAATCACCCCACGGTCGCGACTATTCCTCAAGGGGCTCTTGTCGAGCGAGCGATACCCTTCGATCTCTTTCAGTCCAGAAAGGTGCGAGTGGTTTTACGAGAACCTGATTTCACGACGATGACGGAAGTAGTGAAGTCTATTAACACGCGTATGGGTAAGCCCGTGGCGGTCGCTGTTGATTCCGCCTCTGTTGAGGTGTTGCTTGATCAGAAGTATCAAAATGATCCGGTGGGTGTCGTGTCTATTCTTGAGCAGGTGAGCGTTGACCAGGATGTTGGCGCGAGAGTTGTTGTTAATGAGCGAACGGGAACGATAGTTATGGGTGCTCGTGTGACGATTAGTAAAGTTGCGCTTGCTCACGGTAACTTGAGTGTCACGATTCGATCCGAGACCGATGTTTCTCAACCGAACGCGTTATCTCAGGGCCAAACGACTGAGGTCACCAACCAGGATATTACAGTTGGTGAGGATCAGGCGTCTCTCAAGATCGTTGGAGGTGAGGTAACGTTAGGTGACCTTGTAAAAGCGCTGAACGCTCTCGGAGCGACGCCAAGAGATCTGATGTCGATCTTTACGGCGCTCAAAGAAGCGGGCGCGCTTAATGCTGAATTAGTAATTATGTAGTGTGTTGGTATGGATCCCTTTAAGATACGCGGTAGACAAGCGACTCAGGTTCCGGAAGTTTCTCAGGCTAAGCTGCCTGCAACCAAGGATGCGGCGCAGGCAGCTCAGCAGTTTGAGGCGCTCTTAATCGGAGAGATGCTTAAGTCGATGTGGCAGACAGTACCACAGGGGCAACTTCTGTCGGGCAGTCACGAGGAGTCGCTCTACCGGGACATGCTCAACGAGGCGATCTCAAACTCGATTGCCGAAGGTCGGGGCATGGGAATTAAGGATGTAATATTCAAAGATATGAATAAGTTAGGCAAGAGTAAGTAACCTTTTGCCCACTTGCTGCATCTTAAGTGGTAGTGTCGTACCCAAATGTGCACAGGATAGAGGTGCTCAGGGTAAAGGTGCTCAGGTGAAAGGTGTTCACGTGAAAGGTGTACAGGTTATTCCAAAGGATGGGATATGAAAGTGCCAGGTTCAGATGCAGCTGACCTTCCAATTAATCGCTCGCAAGAGGTGCGAACAGGGGAGAAATCCGTAGTTCGTCGCCAAACGTCGAACGATCAAGCGGCAGTGGGTCAAGAGTCGTCGCAGGCTGCTAGGTCCAAGGCAGACTCCATACGGGTGTCCTCTCTTGGGGCGTTGCTCCAATCCGAGCTTAATCCAGCCAAGATGGCAGACGAGCGCGCGCAGAAGGTGGCCGCGCTTAAAGAGCAGATTCGTAACGGAACGTATGCTCCTGACTCTCAGGCTGTAGCTCAATCTGTAAGCGAAGAGCTCTACCTTGAGATAGCTTTCGGAGCTGACTCTAAGGAATAATAGCGAGCCATGAAATTAGTCATTGCTGACATCAAGTCCCTGGAGAAGTTTCTCCAAGAAGAGATCTCTTTGTGCGATGAATATCTGAAAATCATCGCTCTTGAACAAGCGGCTGTTGTGAAGCTTCAATCTGACCTCGTCGCTCAACACGGAGAGACTCGCGGTCTCGTGGTCGAAAAACTCGGTAAGATAAGAGATTCTCGGGCATTGCTCGTTGAGCGAGTGACTGGCGATCCGTATACCCGAGTCTCCGAGATGATTGAGCAGGGGTGCGGCCCAAGTGACAAGAAACGGATGATAGCGCTTACCCAAAAAGTAAAGGCGCGGCTTGCTCAGGTCGATAAGCGCACTCGAGAGCTTAATCAGATCCTAAACTTCTCTCTAGGGCTTGTGAACGGTGAGATCTCAATTCTTTGGTCGGCGACTCAGCCGGTAGCTCGAAGCTATACGCCTTTTGGTACTATCAACGAGGGCGTTCAACCTGGTCCGCCCCGAGCAGGGTCTCTTCTAGGACAGGCCTAGCACGCGGGCACCGAGGCCCATGGGTATAACCGTTTCATGTCGTTGATGTCGCGGGTTCCACACGGGCACCGAGGCCGGTGCCCCTCC
>CAIVDM010000141.1 GCA_903904735.1 uncultured delta proteobacterium | reverse complement strand
TTGCGCCCTCATCTGCGATGGAATCATCTTCGGCAAAAAGCTCTTTAATCCAGCGTTCAATTACCTTATCACCCTCGTCTTCCTCGTACCGCTCGCGAAGCTCCTTGGATGCAAGATGGTGTGCTACAGCACCGGCATCGGACCATTCCCAAGTTGGATCAGCAGGCTCCTCGCGAAGTGGACGATCAATAGCTGCGATCTTGTGATGATGCGCGAGCGAGACAGCGAGGCACTGTGCAAGGAGATCGGCGTTACGCAACCGATCGAGCTCACGGGTGATGCCGCCTTTATTAACCCAGTTTCGTCTGTGGACACCGCCGTCGAGATCACTCGCTCTATCGGACTCGATCCAAGTAAGCCAATGCTCGCCATCAACGCAACGAGCTATCTCGACACCTGGCTCACCCCAGAGCAGCGTCTCAAGGACCCACACACATTCCTCAAAACTGTCGCCGAGGGAATCCGAAAGGCGCAAGACGCGGTCAAAGAGCGGTTTCAGCCGCTTGTCGTTTGCACGCACCCAATGGACGAGGCAACCTGCCGCGAGCTCGCCAAGCTCGTGGATGGAGCAGTGCTCACGAACACAACCTATCTAAGCCACGATATTCAGGCCGTGATCCGACGATGCGGATTGCTCGTTGGAATGCGATTTCACTCGATCGTTCTCGCGTCCTCAGTTGAGACCCCAGTAGTAGGTTTGATCTACGCGCCAAAGGTGCGTGGCTACCTGCGACTTCTAAAGTGCGAGGATTACGGTCTTGAGTTAGCGAACGTGACGCCTAAGACACTCTCGGAGACTCTGGTCAAAGCGTGGGATAACCGCGTCGCCCTTCAGGACCAACAACGGCCGACGATTCGAGATCTCAAGGCTGGCGCCGAACACGCCGCCGATCTCCTCGTTCACCGATATTATGGTGAGGTAGGAGCCACTGTCTCGGAGAATCCACTGGCGAGAGCAGTGTAGCTCTTCCGGATAGCGGAGCTGGAAGGTCCGCGCTCCATCGAACCCTCACCGGACCGCGGAGCTTCTAGCTCCGCTCTTTAGTCGCGCTGGGGAATCATCCACAAAACAATGAGTCCAAGCGTGGGAACGTAATTGAGTACGAGTACAAGCGGTAGAGGCATCCACTGCTCGCCTATGAAGCCGCCCAACATCCACGGCCAATAGACGAGAGTCACCAACAGAAAAGGAATCAATGCCCGCCCGGAACCCCTGAGCCACATCGTCGCCACCATCACGCATGGCAGAACAGCTATAAAATAATAAGTCCAACTAAGGGGGCTGCACAACAGTGAAGCTGAGACGCCAAGCACAAACATCTTGTCTGGTGAGCGATATCGACGACAGAGGTATATACTCCAGAGCAGAAACGCGGCGCAGATAAACATGGCCACCTCTGGCGAGATAAGCCGTGCCACGACGGAGAGGCCTGAAACATTCCCCAGACTGAAGTAATAACGAGACGCTTGCGGCAACACCTCGCGCACAAAGATAAGCATTGAGTCCATACCGATTATGGCCGCTGACACAGCAATCCCAGTCGCGGCGGAAGCCGCCGCGAATACACTCGCTCGACGGTAGCCAGCGCTTAAAAGCATCGGAATGAACACCAACGGAAACAGCTTTAAGCATCCGGCCAGACCAAGCAAAGCTCCCGCTAGCTTCTCGTCTCCTCGCCTCAGCCGCAACCATCCCCACGCCAACATAGCCCACACAAACGGCTCTAGGTGATTAAGCAGGCCGTTCGTCAGAGTGGGGAAAGAGCCTAAACTCACCGTGACCCATGTAGCTCTCTCAAGCGGCGAGTCGAAAAGCTCGCGCGCCACTCGGTAGCTGAATCCTGCGATGATGAGTAAGGAGCTAATACACACACACCACCACGCCACTGAGTATGAGAGAAAAGCGAGAGGCCATGATAGAACCACCAGCGGAGGTGGATTCGCCGTGCGAATATTATTTAAAGCCTCGCCACCGCGATCAAGTTCCGTGCGCCGCGCGTCCGGATCTAACGAAACGGCGCCCTCCGATTTAAACGGCTCGTAAATCGACTCACCGGCTCGCAAACGCTTCGCCACGACATGATACTGAGCGAAATCGGTGACACCTGCCCTGTCACTGGCGTGTAGGCCAAAGAAGACAATTACGATCACGTTGAAGATAGCGAGGAGAGTCGCCTGCACAAAACGAATCCGCGGTGTCGAGGTGCTCATGAGTTCTCTTTTATCCGTGACGAGCTTTCCGCTCGCTCAACCCCGCCACCGCGATTGAAACCGTCATATCACTCATGACGTTTGTGACTGACCGCATTCGTGCCACGATCCAATCAACCGTAAGGAGAAGCGGCAACATCTCAAGCGGCAGTCCCACCGCGGAGAGCACAAGTGACAGCGAAACCACACCCGCTTCAGGCACACCAGCAACCCCCACCGCCGCCGCCAAACTGATCAGCGCCGCGAAGACCTGCTCACCAAGCGAGAGATCGATTCCCGAGGCTTGCGCTACAAACAACACCGCCATCGCCTCGTATAAGATAATCCCATCGTTGTTAAAGTTTGTGCCGATGCATGTTCCTAGGCGGCTGGCTGCTTTCGGCACATGAAGACCATCAAGAGCTTCAAGGGTAACTGGAATCGTGGCGAGGCTCGAGTTTGTGCCGAACGCGTACACCGCCGGACTACGCGCAGCTCTCCAAAACGAGCTTAGTGGAATCTTGCCCACGAAATGAATCCACAGCGGATAGACAAGAACTATCTGAAGCAGAAGCCCCACGCAGGCCAGGCCGACATACCAGGCGAGACTCTGAAATGGAGCAAAACCATACTCGCCTACCGTTCGAGCGGTAACACAAAATACCGCGATCGGGACCAAGGATACTAACCACAGAAGAATCCTGTTTATGACCCCATTCGCCGCGCGCCCCACTCGCTGGGCCGACTCTAGTGAGATCTCGGCGGTTGGCTCTCGTAAGTACGCGCGCAGCGCCAAACCAATCAGAAGCGCCAATAATACGATAGAAAGCACATTATTATCGGAGAACGGTTGCACGACACTTTCAGGGATTATCGAGCTCAAAAATCCAGAGAGAGAGAACTCCTTTACTGATCGCGGCACATCGCTCGAGGACGAAAGCGCGCTCGAAGGAAAGCTGTCTCCGGGCCTCACGATATTCGACAGAGACAACCCGAGCGCGAGCGCGCAGGTCGTATTTATCGTTATGACCAACAGCCATCGAGATGCGGTTTTTAATGAGAGTTCAGTGGCGATTACCGCCTCGACGATACTGCAGAGAACAAGTGGAATGGCGATTACCTTTATGAGCTGGATGTAGGTCTTCCCTACGACGCCCAACGGGATGCTACTCGCGCCCCAGTACCAGCCCGCGACGAGACCGAGTGCCATCGCCAGCAGGATGCGCCACGTTAAAGACCCTCGGTGTCCTCTTTGGTCTATGTCCACAGAAATTCCCTCGTCGTAGAGCCTTCAGCGCTCGCGCTCATTCGGCCTCGATTCGACACAGCTTCGACAAAACGGCCTCTTCGCTGATGCGTCCGCTATCGTGCGTCTGAGATTCATCAGAATCCGCGCCTTGCGGTACTTCACACGCGTAGTGTCTAGGTGTCAAGGAACGAAAGATCGCGCGATATCCATATCGCGGCTCTTTCCGCACTAAACTTCTTTCCACACACCGTTCGCTGCCGTACTATTTTTGTATGCCGCCGATACCACATCCCTCTGAACGTTCCCCAAGGAAAGCGATGATCTTCGCCGCCGGTATCGGATCACGCTTGAAGGATCTTACCAAAGACACTCCGAAGTGCCTTATGCAGGTGGGCGGCATCGCGATGCTTGAGCGGGTTGTGGAGCGGCTTAAAGGCGTCGGAGTCAGTTCCGTTGTCATCAACGTTCACCACCATGCGGAACAGGTCGTAGCCTTTGTCGAAAGTAGACACGGGTTTGGCATCGAAGTCGCGTTCTCGCGCGAACCCGTCCTTCTAGATACGGGTGGCGGACTCAAGAAAGTCCAAGGGCTATTCGCGAACGAGAGTTCGTTTTTTCTGCACAACGCCGACGTCTATTGCGAGAGCGACCTTGGGGAGCTTCTCGCGCGTCATCAGAGCCGACGCGCCCGCGCTACTCTCGCAGTTATGACGCGGGACTCCCAGCGTGGACTGTTTATGACGAGCGCTATGGAGCTTGTCGGATGGACGAGCGAAAAGGTCCCTGCCCCTCCCGACGCCAAACGATTCGCGTTTAGCGGCATCTCCATCTGCACACCTGACATCTTCTCGTACATGCCGAGGGGTGATACCTTTTCGATTATCGAGCCGTTTCTGACCTGCGCTCGCGCGACTCACGCGGTATTGGGTTTCGAGATCGATACCTCCACCTGGGTCGATATAGGTACGCCAGAGCAGCTAGCGGCGCTCCAGGCTCGGTTTAGATTAAGTGTAATTGATAGCGATGTAGCGTCATGACGACTCGATACGATACAATCCGAATGAGCAGATCTCTTGGACTCTTGGCGCTAAGCGCGGTCGCCATACTTACCACGAGCCTATCGACGCTCGCCCAAGAACAGCAGCGACCATACCCGACCAGTAGCGCCATTGAGGCGACGCCTCTGCAGGCGGATCAACACGCTCGCCTCGCGAGCCTCATCACCGCCCCGCGCGATCCAAAGCTACGCAAGAAGATAACCGACCAACTCTGTCCAGCCTCGATACGCAGGGCCGAGATCGTTAGTGACGCCGTAAAGCCAGTGCTCTCAGTAGTGGAAAACTCTGCAGCAATCGAGATATTGTTTTCTCGCCCCGTCAGCGACACTCAAACCGGCCCCACACAGTTTTCATATCTTGTGGAGTTCTTTCCGAACCAAGTGCTTGTCAGACACAGTACTCCACGATATTCGAGCGAGGCGGCTGGGATCGCGGCGCCATATCCAATTGACTACACGCGCGGCGTTTGGACGGAAGGAAAGCTAGGCACAGATATGCTCGTGCTAATCCCCTCGACTCGCGATTGCGGAGTACAGGCCGCCGTCCTCTGCCCCCGTGTGTATCAGCACCCCGATAAGCTTGTCGCGTCAGCGTTTATTCCGAACGCGGCGAGATTGCTTTACTCTGCGAAGGCTGATGGTCTCGCCGCCTCTACGCTCGGATCGAGCGACGCGCCAGAAGCCGCGAAGGTAATGGCGAGTATTCAAGGCAATAAAAACGTGGTGCTTCCATCGCAGTGGTTTGCGGTCGGAACCGACAATAAAAATCCCGCCGCCACCATCAAACACTCCATAGCGCGCCAAGATCCGAAAGCGCTGCCGCCCTTTACAGCGATGCGGCTGCCGCATCTAATCGCGCTCCAAAGCAGGCTCGATTTCGGCTCACAAAGCTCAGTGCTTCGAACCGCCACACGCTCGACGACTGTGGAAATATCTGAGTTTCCAGTTAAAAACCTTAGCTCTGTGCAGGTGGGACACACACTCTTCTCGGTACAGGATGGAACCTGCTACCTCGTAGCGCAGTGGGGAGAGACTGTTCTGTAACATACGAGAAATTACCAGGCCTGATAAATTACCCCTTCATTTCAGGCGGTTGGACTTTTGACCTACAACCGAAACATCCTGGAGTAATCCTCGAATACTCCTTGTGCAACACTTTCTCGGCTTACCCCATAACAGTCGTGATTGTGGGGCGTAAGCAGGACAGAGTTGCCCCTGAACGGAATTATAACTTGCTCGGCGAAATCTAGAGAGGCCGAGGTAATGTAAGGAGAGAGTATGACAGCAGTCGCGTCGGTAGACCTTGGGACTACTAAACAGACACCTAGCAATGAATCATCGCCGCAAGCTAAGACCAACAAGGCTTTTCAGAGCGCGGATATTTCTAAGCTGACGACTACTGAGTCGTCCGCGACGCTCAAAACCGCCGAGGGCAATCGATTCATTGAACCATTCCGTGTTGCTGGCGCTGTCGCTGGTCGAGTGTTCGAGGCCGCCCGCACATTATATGGCAACGTCGCGACGGATATTCGAGTGGCTAACGCTGCCAAGGAGATGGAGAAGTTTATCCCAGCGCAAATCGCGACAGGTGCCTCCGCTAGCGAGATTCTTAAAGCCTGGACGAAGATGGCGGAGAGCAACGAAATTGTCACGCACCAAATGAAGGCGTTGGGAGGCGCAGCGGGAACAATAGTTAGTAAGACGCTCGATGAGGTAAGGAAGTTGAGAGAAAACATCAATAATGCTTTGTCAAAACAAATAGGAGACAATACTCTTGTAAACCTCAGGGGCAGTGAAGGAGCGAAGCTGGTTTCTTCTCTCTCGTCTGACCAAAAACGAGAGTTCTTAAAGGCATACGACGAGCTTCGTACGAATCTCGGTGAACTGGACTCAATCGCACAAAAAGCAACTGACCAGGCTAAGGCGTTCTTTGAGCACTCGAGGAAGCCTTTTGAGGTGTACCATGAGTTTATGAGTACCAACCTCGAAAGCGACGCACGTAAGCATTATTCGGCTTCGTGCAAGGAGATACACACGACCCACCTAGATAGCCTAGGGAAGGCAACGACCCCGGAGCAGATAAAGGCCGCGGGTGAGGCAGCGACTGAGGCGCTCGAGAGTCTCCAAGAGCGAGTGAAATCACTTTCGACGTCACTTACTAAAGCTAATAGCGAAACCGCCAAGGTTGAGCAGACACTCAAGTATCTCACAGAGGGCGTTGACGGTAACACAGGAGTGGGCGCCTCTGATACGTCGGTCGTATTCGTAAGTGAGAACGCCGCCGGCAAGATTGCGGATTGGGTTAAGGCACAGACGAATGAGGCGCAAGAGAAGCTGACGGCAGCGAAGGAAAAGAATGATCCGGAGGCTATAACGAAGGCGACAGAGATGCTTGCGGCGGCAAGTCAAGCCGTGCACAAGCAGCTTGATGATGTGGCTGCACTTTTGAGCAAGTTAAACGCAGGGAAAGACGTTGAGAACAATTATACTGAAGGTGTTCGAGAGCGAATTATTGCCAAGGCTAGTGAACATAGAGTTGAGACAGAAGAAATCTCGGAGCCTTTATCTTCCTACATTTCAGCCCTCAACGGAAAAATGGACTCTATTGTTGCTGATATGTTCAAGGAGTCTACGAGCAAGAGCGTTGGTACTGGCGAGCTGAAGAAATTCGTGGCTCTCCACCACGATCGAGTCGAGCATATGATAGCGCGTGACGCATCAGATGGATTAACTGCAGATGAAGTGAAAAAGGCGCTCAAACTCGCCCAGGAAGCTCT
>CAIVDM010000140.1 GCA_903904735.1 uncultured delta proteobacterium | reverse complement strand
AGTACGCGGCTCCGTAAGCCTCAAGCGCCCACACCTCCATTTCTCCGAGTCGCTGACCGCCGAACTGCGCCTTACCACCCAACGGCTGCTGGGTAACAAGCGAGTATGGCCCAATGGAACGCGCATGGATCTTGTCGTCCACCAAGTGGTCGAGTTTGAGCATGTACATGACTCCGACTGTTCCCTTCTCAGCGAAAGCCTCGCCAGTGCGACCATCATACAGCTGTGTCTTGCCTTCCTCGGACGCTCCAACGAATCTCAAGAGCTCTTGGATATCCGCCTCTCGAGCCGCGTCGAAGACCGGCGTCGCCAAGCGGATTCCCTTCATCTCTCGAACCGCCAAGCCAAGAAGCTCGTCGTCCGACAAACCTTCAACGAAGGTCGCGTGTGAACTTCCCTTGTACGCGGTCAACAGAACGTTGCGAATCTCCTTAACCGTATTCTTCCTGAGCTCAGGCGTCGTCTCGATGCGATCAACAGCGGTGAGCGGATCGATGATTGACTCCACAAGCTCTCGGATTTTTCGTCCGAGCAGGTAGGATGCCCAACCCAAGTGAGTCTCCAAGATCTGCCCGACGTTCATTCGGCTCGGAACTCCAAGCGGATTGAGAACCATGTCGACTGGCGTTCCATCGGCGAGGTATGGCATGTCTTCCTGTGGAAGAACTCGCGACAACACTCCCTTGTTACCGTGTCGACCGGCGACCTTATCACCTACCTGGATCTTTCGCTTACTAGCCACGAAGACCTTAACCATCTTAATGATGCCAGGCGCCAGCTCGTCACCCTCCTTGAGACGCTTAATTTTCTCATTGAGGTGAGCGCGCTTGTTGTTGATCAACTGGCCGGTGCTCATGACCACCTTGTTGATCTGCTCCTGAACAGTCTCATCGCCGACTTGAATATCACGGAGGTACTCGAACGGGATTCCGTTCACTACTTCCGCCGTGAGCTCAAAACCCTTGGCTACAAGCTCATTGCGCTTATCGTCAACCAGTCTCGCTGTCGTCGTTCGTCCTTTGAGGGCCTGAACGATTCCCTTGAGCGCCGCGTCCTTGAGGATGTTGATCTCGTCGCGTTGATCCTGCTCAAGTCGAGCGATCTCTCGCTTCTCAAGCTCAATCGTGCGCTCATCCTTATCGGTTCCCTTACGAGAGAAGACTTGGGCGGAGATAACAGTTCCCTCAACTCCTGGTGGGAGCTTCAAGCTGCTATCTCGCACCTCACCTGCCTTCTCACCGAAGATAGCGCGAAGGAGCTTCTCCTCAGGACTAAGCTGAGTCTCACTCTTCGGGGTTATCTTCCCAACGAGAATATCGCCAGGGCTTACCTCGGCTCCGATGCGGATGATTCCGGACTCATCAAGGTTCTTAAGAGCCTCTTCTCCGACGTTCGGGATATCTCGTGTGATCTCTTCCTTACCAAGCTTGGTGTCTCGCGCGATACACTCGAACTCCTCGATGTGGACCGACGTGAAGACATCATTCTTAACAAGGTTCTCACTGATGAGCACCGAGTCCTCGAAGTTGTAGCCGTTCCATGGCATGAAAGCCACGAGACAGTTCTGACCGAGCGCTAGCTCCGCCATATCCGTGCTCGGACCGTCAGCGATCACTTCGTTAGCCTCAACCTTCTCACCCATTCGGACGATAGGACGCTGCGTCATGCACGTGTTCTGATTGGAGCGGCGATACTTAATAAGCTTGTAAATATCCACGCCTGTATCTAGCGGATCATCCGTCACGGTATCCGCCTTGATAACGATACGCTCTGACTCAACCGACATGACTGAACCAGCGCGCTTGGCGACGATCGTGGCTCCAGAATCGCGAGCCACAATGTGCTCCATTCCAGTTCCAACGAGTGGCGCTTGCGCGAGCAAACAAGGTACGGCCTGTCGTTGCATGTTCGAACCCATCAGCGCGCGGTTCGCGTCATCGTTCTCAAGGAACGGAATGAGCGACGCCGCCACGGAAACGATCTGCTTAGGCGATACATCGAGCTTTGATACTTCCTGCGGTGGCACCAAGAGGTACTCTCCGTTACGACGAACCGGCACAGCCGCTTCGGTAACGTTACCCTTCTTGTCCATGCCGATGCTGGCTGGCGCGATTGTCTCACGCTCTTCCTCAAGGGCCGAGAGATACACGACGTCCTCAGTCACGCGGTGACTGTTATCCACCACGCGGTAAGGCGTCTCGATGAAACCAAACTCGTTGACACGCGCGTATACCGCGAGCGACGCGATAAGACCGATGTTCGGTCCCTCAGGCGTCTCAATCGGGCAGATACGACCGTAGTGAGTTGGGTTAACGTCACGAACCTCGAATCCAGCGCGATCACGGGTCAATCCGCCTGGCCCAAGGGCTGAGAGACGACGCTTGTGCGTGATCTCAGAAAGCGGGTTGGTCTGATCCATGAACTGTGAAAGCTGCGACGAACCGAAGAACTCCTTCACTACCGCCGCTACCGGCTTGTAGTTGATGAGATCTTGCGGAACGAGAGTATCGATATCCTGCATTCCCATGCGCTCGCGAACCGCGCGCTCCATACGAACGAGACCGATGCGGTACTGATTCTCTATCAACTCGCCCACGGCTCGCACACGGCGATTTCCGAGATGGTCGATGTCATCGATTGAGTACCTAGCGGCATCCGTCGAATTCCGCAGCTCAAGAAGGTAACGAACCGTCTCCTTGATGTCATCAGGCGAGAGAACTCCCTGATCCATCGGAGGAGCCTCACGTCCCTGCGAGATATAGAGCTTGTGATTCAACTTGTAACGACCGATGTCAGACAAGTCATATCGATCGCCGTTAAAGAAGAGGTTCTTGAACGTTGCCTGCGCTGTCTCGGGCCGTGGGGGATCTCCAGGACGTAAACGTCGGTAGATCTCCACCAAGCTGTCAATTGTAGGACGACCAGAGAGTCTCGCGAAGAGGGTGTTCTCACCCGCCATCTTATCTGAAACAAGTGTCTTCCAGAGCGAGTCTCCAATGTGATTGTCGTCAACGTAGAGCACTCGAATACGATCGAGACCTAACTCACGCTGAGCTGATATCGTTCCTTTTTCGACGATCTCACCCTTTGAATTCACCTTATCGTTGGTCAACTCTTGACCAGCGTTAACGATGACCTCGAACTGCCCACAGATATTCTTGGCTTCTTTCTCGTCTACCTCGAGCACCACGGAGCCAACACGCTCCCGAATGATGTCCCAGCCAACGAGAACCTCGCCCTTCTCAGCGAGAACCTCGCCCGTCTTTCCATTTACGACGTTATCCGTCGCCTGGATTACGGTCTCAGCGGCTATCATGCCAGCGACTGATTCGGGCGCTAGCTCGATCTCCTCGATGCCCGCCTCGCGCAAACGTCGGATCACAGCTTTGTTGAACTTTCCACCCTGCTTAACGAGTGTCTTACCACCTGCCTTGATCTCACGGAGGGACTTCTGTCCATCCAACTGATCCGCCTTGAACTCCTTGGTGACGATTCCTCGCTTTCCAAAGATGAGGGTGTCGGTCTTGTAGTACGACGACACGATGTCATCCGCCGACATTCCGAGCGCGCGCAGCAGCACCGTCGCGTTGAGCTTACGACGACGGTCGATTCGCACATGGAGGATGTCCTTCACGTCGAACTCAAAATCGATCCACGAACCACGATACGGGATGATACGGGATGAGTAGAGAAGCTTGCCCGAGACGTGGCTCTTTCCATCATCATGGTCAAAGAACACACCAGGCGAACGGTGGAGCTGGCTGACGATTACACGCTCAGTTCCATTGATTACAAATGTTCCCCGCTCAGTCATGAGGGGGATCTCGCCGAAGTATACCACATCCTCCTTGAGGGCGCTGAGGTGGCGAGCTCCAGTCTCCGGATTAACATCCCAGAGAACCAACTGAATAGTCACACGAAGTGGCGCAGCCCACGTCATGCCTCGATCACGACACTCGTCCATGTCGTATTTGGGAGTACCCAGATTGTAGGAGACAAACTCAAGCGAGGCCGTGTTGTTATAGTCACGGATCGGGAATACCGACTTGAAGACTTTTTGGAGACCGATGTCTTCCCTCTTCTCGGGTTCGACATTTGCCTGAAGGAAGCGCTCATACGAGCTCTTCTGAATACCGATTAGATTCGGAATCTCAGCAATTTCATTGATTTTTGAGTAGCTTTTGCGGAGGCGGAGGTTGGTCTTGATTTTCGATGTCATACGTAAGTGACTCTAACAGCAAAAGCTCACCGGCCTCGCGGGAGACCTGATGAGCTCTTACGTCCGTATCGACCCCAGCCTGCCCTCGCGACACTTCCGTGTCTGACAAGCGCCCGCTGAGACCGATACATAAATGGCAGCAGTAGGCTTTCAGCCTGACACGATATCGACCGCTACCCTGAGCTCATTCCGGGCAACCGTGATACACCGCACCAAAAAGGGCTGAAAACTGCGTAACTACCTAACGATACTCATCCTGCTTCGCTGGTTGATCCAGCGAGGCAGGATGATATGCCAATTTGCTTACCAAGGGAAGCCCCTGGTATGTACTCCTAGTAGACGACATCCCGTGGCTATTTAGCCGGCAATTGCACGGCTAAACGGCCAGCAGGAGAGTCCATTAGGGAAGTAGCTGAAACTACTTGAGGGATGCCTTAGCGCCGGCTTCCTTGAGCTTCTTAACGAAGTCCTCAGCCTCAGCCTTAGCAACAGCCTCCTTAACGAGCTTGGGAGCACCGTCAACGAGGTCCTTAGCCTCCTTGAGGCCAAGTCCGGTGATCTCTCGAACAACCTTGATCACCTTAACTTTCTCCGCACCTGCCTCATCAAGCATGATGGTAAACTCGGTCTTCTCCTCTGCAGCGGCAGCGCCGCCCGCAGCTGGAGCGCCAGCTACCATTGCAACTGGAGCAGCGGCACTAACACCAAGCTCCTCTTCCAGCTTCTTTACCATCTTGGCAGCATCCATCAGGGAAAGACCCTTGATGTAATCCACAACGCCTTCGAACGTGTAGGCTTCTGACATGGTTTTACTCCTTTACTAACGACACATCTAAAATTAACGGTTCTTGACTCCTATCCGACTGTCACCCTACGCGGCAGCCGAATCTCCTCCGAGCTTCTTACGGTAAGCCTCAATGGCACGTACTACTAGCGCGCTCGGCTCCGACATTACTCGGACCATTCGCGTAGCAGGCTCCATCATGAGCCTTAGCAACATGGCGAATGTCTCTTCCCGTCCTGGCATCATCGATAACGATGTCACCCCGGCAGGATCAACATAAGCACCATCTAACCAACACCCTTTCACTCGAAACTTATCATTTGTTTTGGCAAACTTCGCCAACACCTTGGTCGGTGCGATCGGATCGTTATCGCAAGTCACTACGAGGGTTGGCCCAACGATCGTAGAAAGGAATCTCTCCACTTCGCCAGGGGAACTTCCACGCTCTGTAGCGATCTTGTTTACCGCCAAACGGGCTAACGTGTTGCGTACAACTCGACCTTCCGAACCGGCTTTTCGCAACTCGCGACGAAGCTCCGACATCTTGGCTACCGTGAGTCCACGGTAATCTACGCAAACAGCCACTTGGGACTTGGTGAACTTGTCCACCAGGAGACCCAACTCAGCTTGCTTCTCTGACCTTTCCATACTTCAGATTCCTTACGAGACTTTTTGTTCTTAAAACTTCTACTTACCCTCTAAGCGGGGAGATATCGAGTGCTACTCCTGGCCCCATCGTCAAAGACATCGAAGCGCTCTGGATGTAAACTCCCTTGCTCGACGATGGCTTCGCGCGGTTAAGAGCCTGGAACAACACCTGCGCATTTTCGTAAATCTTCTGTCCACCAAAGGACGCCTTACCAATAGCGGCATGAACGATTCCAGCCTTGTCCACTCGGTACTCAGCTCGCCCAGCCTTGACCGACTTAACAGTCTCACTGATATCAAATGTAACCGTCCCTACCTTTGGCGATGGCATAAGACCACGGGGTCCGAGGAGCTTACCTACCTTACCCACCTGCGCCATCATGTCCGGTGTCGCGATAACACTGTCAAAATCAAAGAATCCGCCCTTGATCTTCTCTACAAGATCATCACCACCAACGATATCAGCGCCAGCGGCAGTAGCCTCTTGAGCCTTATCACCCTTAGCGAAAACGGCGACACGCACCGCCTTACCTAGCCCGTGCGGCAAGGATATAGAACCACGAACGTTCTGATCCGCCTTCTTCGGGTCAACGCCCAAACGAACCGCAACTTCCACAGTCTCGTCGAATTTCGCGGACGCCGTGCTCGCGACTACGGCACAACCCTCTTCCAAGCTGTACTGTTTATCCGCCTGAACCTTGGCGCGCTGCGCTGTAAATCGCTTACCTTGTTTATTGCCAGCCATAATCTAACTTCGAATGAATATTAAAACTTTTATCCTATCGCCGTCTCGGACGCTTCCCTTCGCTGCCGCCTGTCTTGCTAAACCATTTGGAGTAGCATTTGGACCTTAAATCCATCTTGACAGCCAGACCCTTATAGGGACTCGGCAGCGTAGGGATTAACCCCCGAAAAGTCAATATCTCCAGGGCTAATTAGATGACATCCACTCCCATACTTCGAGCGGTACCAGCCACCATACGGAAGGCCGCATCCTCATCGTGGCAATTGAGATCCGCCATCTTCTGGCGAGCGATCTCGTAGCACTGAGCCTTAGTGATTTTACCCACCTTGTCCTTGTTTGGGACAGACGAGCCCTTCTCAAGCTTGATTGCCTTCTTAATGAGGTATGACACAGGAGCTACCTTCATCTCAAACGTGAAGGAGCGGTCCTTGAAAACCGTGATGATCACGGGAACTACCTCACCCTGCTGCTTCTGGGTCTTGGCGTTGAACTGCTTACAGAACTCCATAATGTTCACGCCGTGCTGACCGAGCACCGGACCGATAGGAGGAGCCGGGTTAGCCTGTCCACCTGTTACCTGAAGCTTGATTATCGCGTTAATCTCCTTTGCCATCTGAACACCTCTTACATCAAAAATCTTTATCGCCAGCATCTCGGCGAAGCATGACGCCCGCCCCTGCTCGCGCTACTACTACTCTAAACTTAACACTTCTCCACTTGCATGAAATCGAGCTCGACCGGCGTGGCTCGTCCGAAGATGCTAATGAGCACCTTGACCTTGCCCTTCTCCGGACGCACTTCCTCGATGGTTCCGTTGAACTCCGCGAATGGGCCATCAATGACCTTCACGGCGTCGCCCTGCTCGAAGTTCATCTTCGCGCGCGGCGAAGCGGCACCCTCTTCCACTTGACTGAAGATGCGCTGAACCTCATCCTCGGTAATTGGCTGTGGACTGGTCGCGTCACCAACAAAACCGTTAACTTTTGGCGTCTCCTTCACCAAGTGCCACGTCTCCTCGTTCATCACCATCTGAACAAGAATGTAGCCAGGGAAGAACTTTCGGGTGGAGGTCTTCTTCTGACCTTTGACCAACTCGACTACCGTCTCCTGCGGGACGTGAACCTCGCCGAAGAGATGCGTAAGATTATTGAGGCGGATGCGCTCCTCGAGAGCCTGCTTCGCTTTTGACTCAAAGCCCGCGTAAGCCTGCACCACGTACCAATTCATCTTCTGCTCTGTGCTGCTCGTTGATTCCATACTAATTTTCTCTCAAACAACCAGTCTCGGCTGATTAGCCAATCATTTTTCCCATCAGCCAGTTGAACGTAAGATCCATTACGAAGAGACACATCGAAATGAAAACGATGATCACGAGAACAACTCCGGTCATTCGCATCGTCTCTTGACGAGTTGGCGAGCTGACCTTCTTGAGCTCCTCTACGCTCTCCGTAAAGTACCCTGCGCCACGCGAAACGATCGATTCCGACGAAGCATCAGCTACCTTATCATTCATCTTAAATCCCTACTTAAATCAACAGGTTCAACTCAAAAGAAGCCTGCGCTGGGGCCCTCGAAGACCTTCAAGGAGCGGCCCACGTGAGGTGCGGGGAGTAGCCGCCTCTCAACGAGCAGTAAGAGAGAACTAGTAACCTTGGAGATATCACCTATTCGGAGAACACTCCATATACGAGGGCGCACCCTAGCAAAAAATAGAGTTATGAGCAAACGGTCGCGTCCCCCTATCACCTCCGGAAGGGCGAAAACTCTACAGGCTCCCTCCACCGCCTAGTTCGGCGCTGCGCAAAGCGGGCAACCAAATATGCAACTCCCCACCCAATATAGACGCAACCACTTGGAATACCTTGCCTATTTATTTATCTGTAGCAGCTCCGCACAACCGGCGGATATAAGAGGGAGAGAGAGAGAAACAGGACAGACGGGTGAAACTTCGGTAACACCCGACGGGGATCAGGAGAATACCCCCTATGAGCCTCTTCTCAAACAATCCTCGTCGGCAAGACACAAACCCATTAACCGCCAAACAGCCCGAAACTTCGTCGCTCGAAGATCTAAGGATCAAGGAGCTTTCGTCGCAAAACCCGGCTTCGATTCGACGGTCCATTCTCGTCGGGGCGCAGCCCGACTCAATAGTGCCGCCCGACGTGAAGGCACAGTCCAGTGCCGCATCGAAATTGGAACCACAAACTCCCCTCACCGCAACCCCATTTCCCACATCAGCCCCCTCTATCATAACAAACGCCGCACAAGACCCTCGATCCCCACAAGGCTCAGCTCACGCACTGCCGCGGCAAGTGGCACCACTGCCCCACACTGAGCTGGGTCGAGATATGCGCAAAGTTACGAAGCAGGGAGTGGAAATCGTGACTCATTTCGAATCCTTCATGAAAAATGCCTACAAGTGTCCCGGGGGAACATGGACGATAGGCTACGGTCACACCAGCGGCGTAAAAGAGGGAGACAAGCTCCCTGATCATAAGACGGGGGTCCGCCTACTCAAGGACGACCTACGCGACGCGGCGAACGTTGTGCGAAAAAACTTCGCTCGTATTCCTATGACACAGGCACAATTTGACGCCTTGACGTCTCTGGCCTTCAACTGTCCCTCGGCGCTCAAACAAGGCGACTCGCGCTTCGCGAAGCATGTCACATTGGCGATCCCCAAGATAAACACTGAGCGAGACCCTGACAAAAAACTCGCGATGGAGAAAAGGCTCATCTCTCATCTCTGTCGATATTCAAACGCGGATGGGGAATTTCTGGACGGCCTGTTGCGACGTCGACTCTCCGAAGGATTGCGACTCGTTGGAGCGAAGGATCCTGTGGTCTCGATCCAGGAATACAAGGCATTGCGAGAAAACGCCCGTGTACATCTGGGAAAGCCCCACGCTAAGACCGACGAACTAGCTCCGCTCATGGTCTCTTATATGCTGAAACACCGGCTAGGTGAGGGAAAAGCACATAAAGCCCATCAACACGAGCATAAGGACGCGCGGCGTGCGGGAGACAACAGGCGCTAGCTAGCCGCCGATCCCTCAAGCCTCTCTGAAATGACCATCTCGACATACTCCTTGACAGGAGCGCGCTGAACTGACGTTAGGACCTCACTCGCGAACGCGTGCACGAGAAACGCTCTCGCGTCCGACTTGCTGATTCCGCGCGACCGCAGATAGAACATCGCGTCCGCGTCGAGCT
>CAIVDM010000139.1 GCA_903904735.1 uncultured delta proteobacterium | reverse complement strand
TTTGGGAGGGCAGGAGTCCCTCCTGCCGCACAGAATGTCGTTAGCCTTGAAAGGGATCGCGATGCGCAACGCGGCGCGTACGGAGACACGCTCCCGATCGTAATTCGTATTATTCGTGTTCCGATCATGATCCGCTTTTACGTCCGGGGGAGGGTGGGGCTCTGTACCCGCCTGTAACGAGGCGCGATCGTAATTCGAGTTCGAGTTCGAGTTCGAGTTCGAGTTCGAGTTCGAGTTCGCGTTCGTGTTCGGGAGGGTAGGAGTCCCTCCTGCCGCACAGAATGTCGTTAGTCTTGAAAGAGATCGCAACGCATAACACGGCGGGTGCGGAGCCCCGCCCTCCTCCCGGTTGAGATTCGTGTTTACGCAAGGGGCTTTTAACTACGCAGCCGCGCTCAAAGCCGTCGGTGAATCGATGTTCACCCGCGTGAGCGAAGAGTTAATGCGCTTCACCAGGCCAGTAAGAACATTACCCGCGCCGTACTCCCACACCGCTTGTGGTGAATGCGCGCTGACAGCGTTCTCAACACACTCTACCCAGCGAACACGCCCACATACTTGGAGCGCGAGATTCTCTCGGATAACTTGAGGGTCGTCGGAGGCTTGCGCGGTGAAGTTCTGATAAACAGGGAAGAGTGGCTTCTTGATCTCGATATTCGCGAGATCTTTTCGCAGTTTCTCCTCGGCAGGTTTCATAAGGTCGCAATGGAAGGGGGCGCTAACGGTGAGCTCGATAACCTTCGCCGCGCCAAGACGCTCAACGAATTGCTGAACGCCAGCCGCGGAGCCCGCGACAACGATCTGACCTGGGGCGTTGATATTGGCGATCTGAGCGATTTCGCCACCAGCGGCCGGTAACGCGGCCTCGATCTCGCTAACTTCTTTGCCAAGCACCGCCACCATCTTTCCAGTACCCACCGGAACGGCCTCTTGCATGTACTTGCCACGTTTGTTCACCAGACGAACCGCGTCCTCAAATGAAATCGCCTCGGCGGCGACGAGGGCGGAGTACTCTCCGAGTGAATGACCGGCGGCGGCGACGATCTGAAGAGCCGAGCTCGGGTTGTTCTGTTTCCATAGCCGATAGCAGATGGTGCTCACGGTGAGAATAGCGGGCTGGGCTATCTCAGTGAGCGTGAGCTTATCGGCTGGCCCTTCAAAGCAGATTTGTGATAGTTCGAAGCCAAGCGCCTGGTCGGCGAGCGCGAAAATCTCCTTCGCTAATGGGTATGTATCAGTGAGCTCCTTGCCCATGCCTACTTTCTGTGATCCTTGTCCTGGGAAAAGAGTAAAAATATTAGTCATATATACCCCTGGTTCTACGCAGTGTGCGCGGAGATAATTGTTGGCTCGTTCGGATAAGTCAAGGGCCGCTCATGAGGGGAGAATACGGTAATAGGCAACTTGTCTCTTTACTGGTGCGCACGTAACCTATCTGAAGTTATCTATGATTATACAATTCAACTCAATCAGATCAGTAGTGCTCGCCGCGGTCCTCGGATGCGCGATCGCCATATCCTCAACGGCTCGGGCGCAATCGTCCTCAAGCCTTTTGAATGAGATGGCGGAGAGGGTCAAAACCTACACGCTGTCCAATGGCATTAAAGTTATCTTCTATCGCCGCGGTGAGGCGCCTATCTTCGCTGGCGCGGTGGTGGTGCGAGTGGGTGGGAGTGATGAGATAACCGGTCAGACTGGTATATCTCATCTCTTTGAGCATATGGCGTTCAAAGGTACACGCACCATTGGGACAAAGGATTACGCGACAGAAAAACGGCTCTTAGAGCGTCTTGAGAATCTCGCGGGCGCTTCGGAGTCAGCGCAGAAGTTCACCCCCGAGCAGCAGAAGGAGTGGGATGAGATTCACGAAAAGTTGCGCCAATTATGGATCTCGGATGATTTTACCGCCCGCTATGAAAAGCAGGGAGCCGTAGGACAGAACGCCACAACCGACAAAGAGTTCACCAAGTACTTCGTGAATATGCCCCGCTCGGCGTTTGAGTTCTGGTGTAAGATGGAGGCGGATCGTTTGATTAGCCCAGTGATGCGCCAATTTTACCAGGAGCGCGATGTGGTCCTTGAGGAGCGTCGGATGCGCTATGAGGATGATCCGGGAGGAAAGCTTTATGAGCTATTGCTTGGCACAGCGTACCAACGCCATCCTTACCGCGCGCCAGTGATAGGTTATGAGCGTGACCTTCGCCGAATCACCGCGAAGCAATTAGAGTCGTTTCGTAAGCAGTACTACATACCGCGGAACATCGTGATTAGCCTGGTAGGAAGAGTGGATCCAGAGACCGATATAAAGGTTGTCGAGGAGTATTTTGGTGATGTGCCAACAGGCTCGGATATCAAGCGCGATATCCCCGAGGAGGGGAGCCAAGAGGGGCAGCGGCGAGTCGAGCTCTCAACGCAGGCGTCGCCTGAGGTCGTGATCGCCTACCGAAAGCCAAACTACCCGCATCCAGATGACCCGCCGATATCGGTCATGGCGGAGATTTTGGCTGGAGGACGAACGTCGCCGATGTATGTTGAGTTGGTTAAGCGAAAACAGCTTGTCGCCAGCGTCTCTCAAGAGGAAGGACCAGGCGTCGTGTATCCGAACCTTTTGATGTTTGGAATGTCGGTTAAGTCTCCACACTCGACTAACGCGGTGGTCGACGCGTTTGACTCAGTGTTGCACCGATTCATTAAACAGGGCGCCACTGAGGAACAGTTGGATATCGCTAAACGCGCGATTGGGATGGAGTATCTTGGCCACCTTAGTTCCAATCAATCCTTAGCGCTCGACTTCGCGACATCGCAACTGGCCTATGGCACATGGAAGGCATCGATCGAGTGGTACGATCTCATGATGAAGGTGACGATTGATGATATTAAGCGTGTAGCGGACAGATATTTAGTCGCGAATCAACGCACTATCGCCACGATCGAACGAGCACGGTAGGGAAGAGTTATGAGACTGCTGCAGAGGATATTTCACGTCGGACTGGCGTTAGTGACAACAGTAAGCGTCGGATGCGCTCCTATGAGGGGGCATGTAGCGCCCGCGGAGAGAACGCGAGCTGAGGAGGTAGCTGACTTCAAGCCTGTTCAGCCAGAACGATGGACACTCGCGAACGGACTCCAGGTCGTTTTTCTCAGGGACGCGGAGCTTCCGGTAGTGAAGGGGAGACTGTTCGTGCGCGCTGGCGCTTTGTGGGCGGATGGATATTCTGTCGGCACAACATCGGCGATGGGAGATGGAATGCGGATGGGAGGGGCGGGAACGCTCTCGGCTGACGCGCTCGACAAGGAGCTCGACAAGTTAGCCGCTGGGATCGGCAGCTCGTTCTCGGCTGAGTTCGGTGGAGTTACTTTCTCATGTTTAAGCGGTGACGTTGATCGAGTATTCGAGCTGTTCTCAGATGTCGCGCTTCGACCCCGGTTTGATAGTGATCGGTTAGCGTTGTGGAAGGGGCAGTCACTTGAAGGGATCCGTCGGCGTGTAGAGGACCCGAGTACAGTCGCCTCGATCGCGTTTACGCAGATCGCCTACGGCGAGACTCCCTACGGACGCGTCTCGTCATCAAAAGATATCACTTCGATTAAACGCTCTGACATGATCGAACTGCATCAACGCTTCGTGCGGCCCGATGGGGCGATGCTTGTCGTGACTGGTGATATCGATCGCGCCAAAGTGGAAGCTCTCGCCACGAAATACTTCGGTTCGTGGAAGGCTCGCGGCTCAGCGATGCCACCACCCCCCGAGATCAAGGACGAACCAACTCCAGGCATATACTTCATCACGCTGCCGTTTCAGCAGGCTTCTGTTAAGTTGGGTCACCTGGGCGTGCCGCGTTTCACACCGGATTATCCAGACATCGATGTGTTCAACGAGATCTTCGGATCCTCAGGCTTCGGTTCGCGCCTCATGAAGCGAGTTCGAACAGAGTTGGGGCTTACATATGGTGTTTCAGGGGCGATAGTTCCTGGTTTGGTGAAGGGCACCAACTACGTCTTTCTGCAGACGAAAGCCAATTCAGTAGGTGCCGCGATAGACGAATCCATCAAAGTTCTCGAGCAGCTTCAGGAAAAAGACCCAGGCAACGAGGAGCTCTCGGAGCGTAAGGCAGCTATCGCCAATTCCTATATCTTTAATTTCAGCTCCGCCGATGAGATAGCGGGGCGAGTCGCTCGCCAGGAGTTGTTGCATTATCCGGCAGATTACGATCAGACATACCTACCCAAGATCGAGTCCGTCACCGCGCGCGCGGTCTCTGAGGTCGCGCGTAATCGGTGGAACCCCTCCAAATTACTGATAGTAATTGTCGGTAATGAGCAGGCGTTAGCGAACCTCGAGGCGGAGCGGGCGAAGACCGACAGTCCACTCCGAAACCTTCCATTAAGCAAACTGCGTTTTAATGAAACGGTTGTGATGCAATAATCGACCTTCCGTCATCCTACTCTCAGCGGGATGGTGAAGGATGCTCTGTAGCACCATGATGTCAGTTCTCACCATCTCACAAAGGGCTGCCACACGGCGGTCCTGATGAAGACTACAGTGCGTACGGTCGCAGCAACCGATTGCGCTCGATGGGGAGCTTTGAGCTAGGGATGAGAATAAAGATTAAAGACCTTACGAGACCTGTTTGTTCACCGAGAGAGACGCTTCGAGCATTTCGACTCGTTGCTGTGGTGGCTCTTGGCCTCAGCGCGGTGGGGTGTCACTCACAACCGGTTGAGGGACCCGACAAAATGTTCGCGGGCACCGGTATTGGAGCGCTTGAGGGAGCGGGAGCTGGAGCGATCACCGGAGCGCAGTTTACCGCCGCTACCGGTCCGGGAGCCGCTATTGGCGCGGGTTTCGGCGCTGTCATGGGCGGTATCCACGGAGCCATGCGTGATGAGCTCGAGGATACGCAGATGCGGATAGGGCGGCGTACAGCTGCGGAAAAGCGGCGCATCGTCGCGCAAGAAACCCTGACCACGCACTATCAACGTCGCATGGAGATGCATCCAACACGAGATATTTATCCGGCGGATATATTCTTTCGTGGGGACTCCTCGAAGATGTGTCCCTCTGGGGTGGGGATAGTTCGAGAGATGGCGGCGTTGAACCGGTTTCGATTGCCCTATTCGCGGCTCGTGGTAGTCGCGTACGCCAAGAGCACAGGGATAGAGGATACGACGTATGTACAGCACCTGACAGACCGTCGTTCGCGTGAATTTGTGAATCAGCTCGTTAAGGCGGGCGTCGAGCCTCGACGCCTCGAGACGAGGTCTGTTATTGTGGAGGCGCCCGTTTTGTTAGATCCTAAGGACGATCCGACGCGTTACAATCAGGCTATCGAGATCATACCAATAGATAGGTAGACATATGAAAAACAAAAAAGAGACTAAAATCAAAGAGACGGATAACGCCATCGGGGGGGGAATTGAGAACATGGTGCAGATCACTTCAAAGAGTGACCTTCGGGTATTTATCACGGATGTGCGGGACCGAGTCTTGAAGGATGACGCTGCGGCGATATTCGCTATGGCCGCGATGCAGCAGGTCATGAGTCTCGATTCGATCTACGATCTCATGGATAAGGAGAATAAAGAGATCCTTCAAGAGATCTGGGTGAAGTTGTCGCAGTCTGGCTTGCACCTTCGCAAGCCGCCACTACTTTTCGGCGATGGCGAGATGGTCGCGGCGAAATAGTAGGCGATTGATTTAACGAAGAACGCCCGCGGTC
>CAIVDM010000138.1 GCA_903904735.1 uncultured delta proteobacterium | reverse complement strand
GTTGGGAATATTCAAGACGATCGCCGTAGAAGTGAGTTGTACTGAGAGATATTCGGAAGGCTTCCCTAGCAGAGCGGTTCGCAACCACTCGGGCTGGGGCTCTCCGGTAAGGTCCGCGACCCGAGCCGCCAGCGCATCGAAAGTTTCAAGAGCCTTATTCCCCTGAGGTGGGAATTGCTCCGCGATAGTTTCAAGTTCAGAGCGAATTTCGCTCGGTGATTTTTGATTACCTATACATGACCATGCCTGACGCAGAAGCGACTCGCACGCCTGAATCTCCTGTGGGTGATTCCGCGATATCTCAGGCGGTTGTCGTGTCTGCTCAGTCCCAGTTTCCATCGTTACGGGTATGAATGGATACGTCCTGTCAGTATCATCCTGAGGTGGCGCCTCAGTGATTGCCCCTACAACTCATTGTTTTTACATACTGAAGCTACACCTTAGCACTAGTAGCACTACTACACCCACATCGTAGCCCGAACCACATGAGTACGTTCTCTCAAATAAACAAACGACCGTGGAGCGATGTCGCATATCTCAAGGGTGCTTGAGTATCGCAATTATGTGACTGCGCAAAACTGTTCTTTTTTCTATACCGGGGCTTGTTGCTCAGAATTTCGGAAGAGACGCAGTCCACACCCTCACAATAGTCGGCCGGCGGCGTGGCGCCTCTGATAAAACGGCATGAAAGATAGTCCTTATTGAAATCCGCACTAGTCGCGCGGACTTCTCTTCCGGCTTCCGCGGCCTTCACTACCACCATTGCCCCACTTACGCGGCCCTCTACCACCACCGCCAGCACCTGGACCACGCCCTCGTCGCGACCTACCACCGGCACCACCCCGCTCATGTGGCGGTCCTCTGTACGGGCGATCGTCGCGCCCCCTTCCCTCTCGCTGTCGCGGAGGAACTTCCTGCATAGTCGCGATATCCTCCTGACGCTCATCAACGAGCACTGGAGTTTCTTCATTGAGCAAAGCGCACAGCGCCGCAGCGAGCATCTTCGGCTCAGCGCCGCTCTTCTCGATAAGGCGGTCAATTACCTCGTGGTATCTCGGCAGGTCTTCCTTCTGCAGAGCGGTCTCGATCTTCGCAAGCAATTTGTCGGTTCGCCTTGCCGCGAGATCCTCACGCGACGGCATCTTAAAAAGCGGAACCTGCTTTCCAATAGTGCGCTCGATCGAACGGAGCAGCCCACGTTCACGCGGTGACACGAACAGGATTGCGGTACCCGAACGACCCGCCCTTCCAGTGCGGCCAATCCGATGCGTATAGGTCTCACCATCAAAGGGGATATCATAATTGATGACCATGTTTATACGCTCAACATCGAGGCCTCGCGCAGCAACGTCGGTTGCCACCAAGATATCGAGCGATCCCTTCTTGAGTTTCGCGACAGTGCGCTCTCGCTGTTCCTGACTCAAATCACCGCTCAGAGCCGCGGCTGCGTAACCACGCGCTCCCAACTTCTCTGCAATCTCAACCGTCGCTGTCTTGGTGCGAACGAACACGAGAATGCCATCGGTTTCACTAACGTCTAGGATTCGCGTCAGCGCATCGAGCTTTTGAGGCCCGGCGACAACCCACTGCGACTGATTTATGAGGGAGGCTCCGGATGTCACCTGTCCGATCACTATGTGTTCCGGATCTCGAAGATAGCGCTCCGCCACTGACTTGATCGCCTTTGGCATCGTAGCCGAGAAGAGAACAGTTTGTCTGGTCTCAGGAGATTGCTCGATAATCCACTGGATATCCTCGAGGAATCCCATGGACAGCATTTCATCGGCCTCATCGAGAATAATCGAACTTATGTTCTCGAGCGACAGACTCTTACGTCGCAGGTGATCCATTATGCGACCGGGCGTACCAACGATGACTTGAGGATTGCGATCCAGCTGTCGAAGCTGCGGAACTATCGATTGTCCGCCGTACAACGGAAGAACCTGAAAGCCCTTTAGGTGCTTTGCATAGCTTTTAAAAGCCTCCGCCACCTGAATAGCGAGCTCTCTCGTTGGAGTCATTACCAACACTTGAGGCGAGGAAATACGGGGTTTGATTGACGTGATAAGGGGTAGGGCAAAG
>CAIVDM010000137.1 GCA_903904735.1 uncultured delta proteobacterium | reverse complement strand
GGCGGGGACATTCCGTTGAACGCCCCCGCCGATTCGATACGTAGAACGCTCGACTACTTGATAAGTTGATTGCAAAGACCCTTCACGCTACCAACGCATCGACCAGCGTCCGCGACCTTCACGCAGAGGCGACCGCTAACCTTGAAGTAAATTGTTGGTGAACCTGTTTTGCGGATTGCCGCACGACGGACTGTCGATGTCTGTATCGTGCATCGAGCTCGCCCAGCGTGACCGTGAGCGGAGAGGTGTGGGCAGCGAGCAATCGAGTTTCCTTCCGAGTCATAGATAGTAGCGGAGCTGCCTGAGAAGTTTCGCTTGTTGTAGATGAGAGTTGGCTCTCTGCGGTAACCGATCAGTGGTGTACCCACTCCTCCCGATCGAAGCGGAGCGGATTGTTTGTAGATCGTTGAGCTTTGCGAGCCTACATCTTGGGATGTAGGACAGAACTGCGCGAGACTCCGAGCTCTCACGCTCTGCGCTTGAGCTGCTGATACGCCCAATACGCTCGCTAATGCTATCACTGCTATTACTATTTTGTTTGCTCGCATACGTTCCCTCGTAAGTTATGACGTCAAAACCTTTTTCGTCCCAGGATACGAAGAGCCCTCAGGGCAATTCACTCGCACGCTTTAATTCTCAGCGCATCCTAGAGTAAGTGTAACAGTGGCGCCTGCCCCCCACAACAACACAAAGCAAACCGACGTGTGAAATCCAAGGGTAAGGCGGCGCTTCCGACGCCCTAGCCGAGAGCGATCGTTTCGACGCTTCCAGTCTTTCGCGAGCGCTCGGCGGCGAATGCCATAAGGTGGGCTTCAAGTGAGATCTCGGGTCCTGAAAGGATCGTCTCGGGATTTCGCTCTCTTACGGCGCGTACGAAGTCCTGTATGATGCCAAAGTCTCCTCCTAAATGTCCCCCTAGGTTGGTTATATCCAGCGCAGCCACTTCGGTAGTGGTGGTTTTTCGGGTGCGAAAATCAGTCACCTTAATTATTTTTGAATCCCCTGAGAGCTCGCCGTGGGTTCCCATGATCTCAGTGTGGCGCACTTCGGCATCCGTGAACGCCGTGGCGGTAAAGTCGACGGCGATCTCATCCTCAAACAGCATGTTAACGACCTGGTGGTCGCAGACATCGTTATCGCAACGGTATACGCATCTTCCGTACGGGCCCTCCGCGAGCGCTTTCGCTAACCCCGCCTCGGTGAAGTCCTGCGTGATGATGTTCAGTGGCCAATCGAACTCCTTGTCTCTCAGCATCTTGCCGTAGAACTTTGGAGCAGAGTACGGGCAGCTGTCCGTCGCCAGTGAGCACTCGACGCAGCGCGCGTTGGGACCTTTTGGGGCTTCCGGTGGCGCATTCTCAGCGGTGAAGTGAGAGAGGGAACCAAAACTGGAGAGCTTGAGGCACCGCTTTCCGATGAGGAATCGCATGATATCCATGTCGTGGCAGCACTTAGCCATAATCATCGGCGATGATTGAGCCTCGTTTCTCCAGTTCCCTCGTACGTAGGAGTGGGCGAAGTGCCAAAAGCCAATCCGCTCAACGTGTCGCACGTTCACAATCTTTCCAAGCACGCCGCTATCAATCACTTTCTTAAGCGCCCGAAAATACGGGGAGTAGCGGAGTACATGGCAAACTGCGAGAAGCACGTTGTTGCGTTTCGCCGCCGCCGCGATGTCTCGGCACTCTTGCTCAGTGGTGGCCATCGGCTTTTCGAGTAGTACGTCGTATCCCTTGTTCATGAAAGCGATCGCCGGCTCGGAGTGATCTTTATCCTGCGTGGCGACGATAACGGCGTCGGCGAGCTTCGGCTGCTTGATCATCTCTCGCCAATCGAGGAACACGTTTACGGGAGCTATGGAATGCCGTGCTATCGCCTCGGCGCGAAACCATTGGCGTGGCTCCGCCACGGCGACGATCCGGCACTCATGTGGGAAGTGTTCGGCGTATGTAGCGTAGCGTTGCAGGCCACGATATCCGGCCCCACAGATCGCGATGGTGACGGGTTTGGTCATGTCAAAATTCCTCGATTGCTCTCCATTACGCGGCACGACGGCGCTGACGCGTTCGTTTGATCCGTATTAGACTGAGGGCTCAGAGCAACGTGTCCTGGCGCGAGCACCTCTCATGCCGCTACGACCTCTCCCTTGAGTCCGACAATGGCGGATACCATGGTGGTAACATCTTCTTCCTCGACTCCCGCCTCGCGAAGTGAGTCCTCAAGGGCTTGTGCCACAAGCGCGAACGTGTCCTCTGTCACCTGAAGATGCGCGTGCGCTTCTCTGAGTGATCGTCCGGTGTAAATACCGGAAGGCGCGCCCATAGCGGCCGCGATAAAGTTGACCTGATGGTCACTTAGCTTCTGCAGGTCCACACCGCGAAAGTAAGGTTGCAGGCGGTCGTTAGCAAGGACACGGCGATAGAAGGACTCCACGATGGGGATGATAGTTGGTAGTCCACCGTATTTTTCATAGAGTGAGATCGTCATGGTCATTTTCCCGCGTAAATTAAAATTATTCAGACTTTCCGTCAGGATAGCTTATCCCACTACCATCTCTCATGAAGCATGAAAAATTACCTAGCGGACTCGACAGCGCGGAATCGCCGCCTGTATCCCGTGTCGGTAGTCACGAAGCTGCTCGTCCTACGAGCGATACGCTCGCAGTATCCTCTCCCAGTTGATAGCACCAATCCGATCGCACTGCTCAAGGGAGGGGAGCATGTAGTCGAGGGTGATTTTACTCGGAGTGAGGGGACCGTGAAAGGCGTCTTGAAAAGCACCCCAATGCTGGGCGCCACCCATTGAGGTGTTAAAACGTTGAATATCGGGGAGGTTCCAGTCATGGACCGGTTTCTCGAACTCTCCGATAGAGGTCAGCACGGCGCGCAACCACATCTGGCATCTGCCGATCATCGCTGACTCTCGAACGGGGCGGCTCTCCCCGTCCTCAAGCAGGGGATTGGGATTGCAGACCTGCGCGACTTCACACTCGCCTCGTTGGAGTTGGCGACCTGCGTAGAAAGCGTTGATCTGTGTCTCTATTCCTGTACCGGTGGCGAAGGGCAAGTTGTACAAGTCGTCCCCGCGCATGGCGAGATTTCCGCTGAGTGGCCAGATGAATTGCTGGCACAAAAGCGCAGTGCCACGGGTAAGTTCGTGCTGTCGTGGATCGGTGGCCAGCGTGTTGCTCTCTCGTGTCCATGCTTCATTGTTTCGACCGGGACCTGTCTTGGCGGTCTTGATTAGTCGGGGGGTGAATTGGTCCCCGAGCGCAAGTGGAATGCCCAGATGAGCGAATGAGTCGTATTCCCACGGTCTGAGGAAATCCGTGTCGCTAAAGAAGACGTATTTGTTGAAGAGGCGACGCTCAGCGGCGGCCATCGCTACGCCCGCGAGCATCGTCAATCCTTTGCCGCCTACCGGGGGAAGAGAGCCGTCGATGTCAGCGATCACTGGGATCGAGCATGCTCTTCCGATCGCGCGCCAATCAAAACATCGTAAGATCTCCTGCTGAGAAATGAGTTTCGAGCTGGTCTCGGCGAGGCTTCGAGAGACGTTGCGCTCGGACTCGAGATCGCTCACGGCGCTCACGGCGATCACTGAATCTCTACCAACGGTGTCGAGCGCGTATTCGACGTTTCTATGAGCGGTGCGCTTCTCGGCGACAAAGGGCAAGATGGCGATGACATCGTCGCGGTGAAGACGAGAGACGATCTCTTCTCTGAGGGAATAGAGCATATTCCAACGCAGATTCACGTTATAATTGTTCTCTCTATCGAAGGGGCGATTGAAGACGCCGCACGTCAGTAGTTTGTTGTATGTCTCGGTGAGTGGATCTCCATCCGCGCCGCCATGAACGTAGTTGTCGGGGCGCGCGCCGCGCGCTCGCAGGCCAACGTCGTTGTGATTCGCCTCGGTTGATTCAGACCGAGACGCGACGATAGAGCGGCGGAGGGTATCGAGCGCGATCGAGTAGTCGTGTGGCGGCAGGTAGTCGGCTTGAAGGAGTTCTTTAGCGCGCACGGTATTGCCACCCAAGTGATACGCGCAGGCGATTCGAGCTGGTGTATCGTCGAATCGTTCGGTGTCTGCCGCATAGTCACCACTATCAACTTCGAATGGAAACCTTAGCTGCGTGAGCTCGAGCGGGGCGTGTGATCTGTCGTCATGGGGTGAGCTTGTCGGAGTGTTTGGCGTTGAGTGCTCGTGGTTGAGTTCGTTTGTCACAGCGGCTTTCGATAATATACGCGAGGCGCGAACCGTATCATTTTCTACTTTTCAAATAAAATGAGGGTTTTTCGTGACTACGAGAAAGTCGTAGTTCGACTGTGTCGTAGAGATGATGACAACAGATCGAGACAGATCGCTATGACGCGCGCCCCTGACTATCTGCGGCGAGAGCTGGCGCGTAGGTGGCGTTTCCACGCTTGCGACAGCACGCAGATATCTCACTTCGTTGTGCACTGCCGCGCTCTCGGGTGCTGAATCCTTATCAGAGCACCGCATCTGGGGCTTTCCTCTATGATAGCCACCTTAGAGGAGGGGATATGTTGAGAGTAGAGGCGGAGAAGAGTGCGAGGTTGTCACAAGCTGGTGTGACGCCGGCAAGAACAGAGAAGGGAAGTCCGTCTCGCGCCGCCGCGGTGCATACGATCGATCTCTCGCTCGAGAGCCTTCCACCAAGACCTACTATCGTCTCTGAGATCCCGAGTCCTTCGAAGAAAGAAGCGCTGAGAGCGGAGAAAGACCCGCTCTTCGTTCCCGGTCTCTTAACGCGGGCCCTGAGAGAGAGCACTCAGACATATATTTCGTCGATAACAGCCGCGATTGAGCGGTTCGAGATTTCGACACCTGTTGTGAAATTCGGAGCGACCGCGCTCGCCGTGGGAATCTTCGCCAATATGATCGTGGCTCCGGCAACAACGCTAGGGGTAATCGGCGCGACCGCCGTTCTCGCCTCATGCGGCTTTAAGCGCAACGACCATGCGCGGGCGCAGGGCCTGATCGCGACCGTATTTAACATATCCCATCTCATGCTTATTGGGCATTACACGGCGACTGTTTCGAGTATTCTCGGCGGTGTCCGAGGAGTGTTTCAATCAATGATCCCTGATTCTAGGATTAACGCCCGAATCGGATCCGCTATCCTTGGAGCCGCTGTTGGAATTGGAGTCTTCGCGACCTGCACGGAGATATTTCCACTTGCTCGAGTTGATAATATGCCGATGATCGCAACCACGTTCTTCGCGCTCTCGGGCGCGTTCACCGCGAAGTATAGCGGCCTTAGTCGACTGAGCGGCCTGATGGGGACGCTGAGTCTTCTTCCGTACCACGTAAGTCGGGTGGACATATCGATTCCAGCGGTCTTTACGGGTGTAGGACTCGCGCTCACTATTAGCGCGGCGATCTGTAAGCACGATCTGCTTCCGCTACTTTCGCGGCGAAAAGATGGAGCTACATAAGAAGACCTTGGTTTTGTGGGCCTGAAAAGCTGTCCTCCGCGTGAAGTCACGCCCCAATATTCCAGTCGTCTGGCCGAGTCTGCCGCAACTAGGACAGTCCATGATATCGGTCATTTCATCACGCCCACTTTGACGGCTATTCGTTTCCTACCCTAGCACTAACTCCTTCACTTAATTTGTAAGAGCCACCACATGAAAGGATTTAATCGCTTCGCGTCATTCATCGCCAGTTTATTCATCCCCACTGCCGTCTTCGCGCAACCCAGCCTCAAGCCGTGCGGCACGATTACTCGAAGTGCGACTTTACAAGCCGACTGCGCAGCTCCCCTTATGGTTGGGGCAGACAATATTAAGATAAACCTCAACGGGTTTGCGGTTAAGCGCACCTCGGCAAATGAAGATGATCCCGAGCTAGATGTCGGGTATATTCAGGTCAGAAATCGACGCGGGGTCACGATCACGAATGGCAAAGTTGAAGGGTATTGCTACCGCTGCCTCCGAATTAGAGGGGGCTACTCAAATCGAGTGACAAATATGTCGCTCGTCGCTGGCGAAGAAGGCATGGGGGTCATCGTCGATAACAGCCGGGGAAATCTCATCAAAAATGTAAAGGTCATCTCTAGTGGCGCGCGTGTTGGAGTTAATATTCTCCGTGGCGATGAGAATATTGTTGACCATTTTACCAGTGAGGGTTTCCTTGATAGTGGCGCTTATATCGCTGGAAGCCGCAACCGAGTAACGCGAAGCGTGATTCAGATCCAACAACAAATAGAGAGCCCAGTTGGCGTTTGGGTTATAGGAGGAAAAAGGAATTTAATTGATAGAAATGAGATTCGCTGCAGGTTCGGGTTCGAGCTTCCTGGAATACTGCTTTTCCGGGGAAGTTCGGATACTACAATTAAGTCAAACAGCATTAACGGCTGTCAGACCGGCATTGATACAGAGGCAGCGCGCACTATCATCAGGGCAAATAGGATTGCCAATAGTGTTCAAGCTGGAATTAAAGTTGCAAGCCTTGAAAATACTATCCGCTCCAACACTGTAGAGAATAGCGGAACTATTGATATGCTTGACTTCAATCCAAATTGCGGGACGAATAATTGGAAAAACAACTCCTTCTCAACTGACAGCGAGGGAGACGGCTCCAGAGGGGGGTGTATTCGTTAACGTGCCATGCTCCTGTCTTACATTGATGGAGGACAGGGCCGCAAAGCTCATATCTCCGTACTAGGCTGCTTTGTTATCGTTTCTTCCAGGTATCCACATGATATCAACTGCAAAGAGGCTCCTCATGCTCGCGCGTCAAATAGTGCTCTCGCTCAGTCTGGTTCTCGTCTTAGTTGCCTCCGCGGATGCGCAGGAGCGACTGCCCTGCGGGGTAGTCACATCTAGTATAAAGCTCACCGCCAGCTGTGAAGGGCCGATGGTTATCGCCGCGGATAACATCACCATCGACCTAGGGGGGTACTACGTGGGGAGTGAAGATAATGATTCCCTTATCATGAAAGACCGAAGTGGGGTTGTCATCAAGAATGGCAGTGTGGGGATGAGAGGATCTGTATTGATACAAGGAGGACGAAACAATCGCCTGCAAGATCTTGTTCTCGACGCTCCTTATCAAGGAGGGGGTTTTGTTCTAGATTCACAAAATGCGAGGCTTCAGCGCATTAACTTCTTTATGGGTACTGACGCCCGTGGCCTCTTTATCGGCGGTAAAGGCACTGCGGTTTCGGAGAGCACTTTTCGAGTCGCCTGCGATGCGGTCGGTGAGGTTTTGTTTTTGGGGTCTGAAGCAATCGCGTCCAGAAATACCTTCTTCGGCGCGGCGAGAGGGAATCCTTCCCTCGTAGTCGGAGCGAGGGCTCGGGTCGAGTACAATACCATTGAGTGGTGGCCAGAGTGCGTAAACAGAGAGAGGCCCTTTGCGGCCGTATTATTGCAGGGTAACGGTGCCGTAGCTTTGTCAAACTTGATTCGGATCTCTGGCGCGCAAGGAGAAGGATATGAACGGATCAGCGGGATACTAGCTCATGGCTCAAGAAGCGCGATTAAAGCGAATACTATCGTAATGTCTAGCCCTGAAGTCTCATCAGTAGGGATAGTCGTCTCTCCCGAAAGCTCGAAAAATATCATTCAAAAGAATCGGATATCTGGTGGAGATTCTCCAGACGATGTGGGCATCTATGTACTTGGTTCGAATTCCAAGATTGTCGGTAACAATACCGACAGCGTCGTCAACGATGGGACTAACAATGTAATCAAACGCAACGTGGTCACTCCATTCGCGCGGGCAAAAGCAAAGAGGTAGTTCAGAGAGGGAATAGTTTTGCGCCCGCTATTTCAGTTACCCGCGCTGAGCTGTCTCTACTATTACCTCGCCTCGTGTTCTGGTGATGGTACTCCCGGTCGTATGAAAAGTTGCGCTTCTACAGGCAATTTCTATCATACGTGGCAAGGACAGGGAGCGTCTTTAAAAACCCAACCTGTTAAAATTGGAATAGATTGTTAGGGCGCTGTCGCTGATACTTCCTGATCCCACAACGCGCGCGCGTCCGCGGGTAGCTGTGAGCCAAATCGCGTAATGACGACAGACGCCAGCCGCGCCGCGCCTCGCCCGGCGATCTCTGGAGAAAGTCCGTGCATCAGACCAGCGATAAACGCCCCAGCGAATATGTCACCAGCGCCAGTAGTATCAACAACTGGCGAGGTCGGCGTGTGCGCTGGTGTGTGCCACGTTGTGTTCGCGGTGGCGCCAAGAGCGCCATCCTTGCCACGGGTGATGACGACCATCGGGATCTGTGTGGAGAGGCTCTCGAGCGCGGAGCTCGGAGAATTAGCGCCGGCTAGCAACATCGCTTCCCCGGCGTTGGCGAGAAGCAGATCTGAGTGTGGAAGTATTTCCTTAAGAATCTCATCACGCTTTGCGTGAATGACGAACTCCGCCGAGGCCGTAAAGGCGACTTTCGTGCCGGACTGTTTCGCGGTTTGGATGGCAGCGCGCAGCGCGCCGCTGTTCTGATCGCTCGCCGTTAAGAAGTATCCCTCAATAACGAGCCACGCGCTCGACGCGACTGAAGACTCGAGTACATGTTCGGCGGCCAGGGTCGTGGCGACGCCGAGGCATGTGCGCATGGTGCGCTCGCCGTCAGGAGTAATGAGTGAGAGGCAGGTGCCGGTGCGGGCGTCGGCGACAAGCGGAAGTGGGAGATGGATGTCACTTAACCGCATCTGATGATGGAGGTGGTGTCCGAAGGTGTCTTCGCCGGCGAGCCCGAGTAGTGTGGCGGGGATTCCTAATTGTCGAGCGCACAGGATCGAGTTCGCCACTGAGCCGCCGAGACTCATGGGGGCGTTCATCAAACCGCACGAATGTATGAGCGCGTCCTGTTCTGATTTACTTAAGAGGCCGTACGACCCAGGGGTGAGTCCGTGCTGGTGCAGAAACTGCGGTGTGCAGGTATGGAGAATATCGATCAGTGGATGCGTGAGTGCGGTGATACGTTTCATGAGCTCCGTAGTCGCTTGAAAAATTGAAAGAGGATCTCCTCGCACTCGTTCTGTTTAATGTTTCTAATGACCCTGATCGGGTCGCCGAGACGGGGATCTTGGCTCAGATCGTAAAGCGATCCTGTCGCTCCTTGCCTAGAATCTCCCGCGCCGAATACAAGCGTTGGTATTCGGGCAAGACGTATCGCGCCAAGACACATCGTGCACG
>CAIVDM010000136.1 GCA_903904735.1 uncultured delta proteobacterium | reverse complement strand
TGGGCGTTCACTTGATAATGTCTATCAGTTAGTTGTACCCGGAGATCAGGACGTGCGTGCTGTTCATATTGGAATTAACACTTTGGCACGAGATCCATTTACGCTTCGGCTAATAGATCCATAATCGTAGTTAAACCTAGAGCATATCTGGCGTCTCCTGGGGGCCTCTATAGGACGATCAGTGGGAGCCCGCTCAACCTAAACTCTACTTAGGTGAATAACGCGCAATGACTCTAACTTATTGATTTATAAAGAAATTATTGTTTTGTGTGGTGCCCGGAGCCGGAACCGTCACCTATTTCTCTTTGGCTCTTCCATCTCCAAGAACCCTCAAACAATGACGTATGGACGCCGTTTGCCACGAGTTACTCCTCTCGATTCTAGCCCGATATTCGGGAGCGCTGAAGAAAACTACTTAAAAACTACCTAAAATCTCTTCGGCATCTGCTCAAGAAACTTGAGAAAAGATCGGGGGCCTGAGCGGATTCAGCAATTGATTTGTGCAGCAACAATCCATCCAATATCACCAGAGGAATCCGGCTTAACCGGCGACAGGATTCACATTGAAAGCCCAAGTGGGACGAGAAGCGCAAGATCCCAGTTGACCCAAATCGGGACTGCCGCTTAAGGATTGGAGTAATCGCAAAAACCCAATGCCCTGCGAGTTAGCCTACCCCCTCTTCACACAGCATCCGGACAGGTTCTCGGGCTTGGGCTACGCCATGACCGGCAATGGCTTGATCTGCGTCGATATTGATAAGGCGCGTGACGAGACCGAGAGAACATGCCAACCGGATAAATTAACTAGCCGGCATGCCCTCCCCACCACCTCAATCCACCCGCTCAGGCTCTCGATCAAGGAACTCGTGCACCCAATCTGGGACCGCAGCAACGCCAAGATTCACCATAGTGGCCGCGACCATGTACAACTGCCGCCTGCTAAATACAGCAGCCCTGCGACTTAACTTGAGCGTCACCAGAGTGTCTTTACTTGGCTCCACGAGGTTCCTTAAGGGCTGCCAAAGCCTGCGCAGTTCATCGGTTTGATCCTGAGTCAGAGTAAATCGTGGGTTAGTCATTAAAGTCGTCATCAATCGTGTCTCCTGTCTTAAGCAGCCTTAGAGTGATTCTGTCTACCTCCTGCAGATAACCTAAATCAACGAGCGGCTTAACGTAGTCTCTAGCCCAGTTTCCGGACTCAACGCCAAGCCGCTGCCGCAGGGTTTTCTTCTGGATCTCACCATCAATACCTACCGACTGCTTCATACAGTCGATAAGCTCTCGCTGGCCTACCGTTAAAGCGAGATCTTTAATGCGCTTTTCTGCGGGAAAAAGCGCCATGTTTTCCTCAACCTTCCCGTCGGCAAGAGCAATCTGCGTTAACCGAGACTCAAAATATATTGGAGCTAACTCCTCTCTGTCTTTATGCTTCACGTTTTGAAATACAAATTGCCCATCTTTCTGCTTAACCATCGCCAAGAAGTCAAGCGCTCCACGAATCACGGTCGACCCACGGATATCGACTGCGTCTTTATTTGTGTGGTGAACTAACGCAACGGTCGCCCCATACCTTCGGATCAAATTCCTCGCTAAGGTCTGAAAGTAGGCGGTCATGTCATTCGAGTCGTTCTCCTTGCGGTTCCCCAGCGTGTAGTTCATCGTGTCCATGAAGATGATCCTCGGCTTGATGCCTTTCTCATCAATGAACCGAGCAAGTGCCTCTGTGCTGTTTTCCGCATCAGGCTCTGTTCCAACCACAATTTCAGCACGAGTTATGTAAGCGTGATCAACGTCTTGACCATCGTTTTTTAAGGACTCCCAGGCGAGCGTGCGCCGAAGCATACTGTCCCTACCCTCGCATGCAACAAAGATCACATCTCCTTGCTTTGTCTCGTACTGACCCATCCAGTGCTTGCCAGTGGCAATTGAAAGCGCGAGATCTAGTGCACAGTAACTCTTTCCACCACCTGGGGCACCAGCGAGCATTACGAGTGACTCAGACTTGATGACCTGATCTACCAACCAGTCTACTGAGCGTATCTGCCTTTTTGCATCTTTTAGGCTCATGAGAAGCGGCTCAGCGCTGCTTGCTTGGGTTGATTGCTCAAGTATTCGGCTCACATCGGTTTTTGCCTTGACAATGTGTACCAGCGTGGCAATAGTCACTAAATTCTTACCCCGAGTACCGTCAATCTGATCCCAAAGCTTGCGAGTATCAGAGGAGCCTGTGTACCGATCCCCGCGCGAGCTGTACGCATCGAATAGCTCATAGGCGTCAAGGTCACCTCTGAATTGATGATGAAGCGCACACGCGACCCGACGCCACTCGGGATACGGATAGTCAGGCAGCTTGGCCAATAACTCATCTCTTACGCGCTCAAGGGTCCAAGCGGGGTCAGGCTCCTTTAGGTTTGCGAACGGGTCAACCGACGACACTTTGTCGGACGATCTGTGCTCGGCGTAGCTGGCAAGAACGGATAGGTCGACTGATGGCTCAAGGTTGGCGCTACTGCCCTGAAGTGTTTGGGTCGTGACCGTAAAGAAGCGCTTATCGGTGTAAACCTCTACGTCTATTTCTGCAGACCGCTGACCAGTCCACGGCGGCGAGCCCAGGGTGATTATGTGTATCCCTCGTCCGGACGGAGAGAGCTCCTTGTAGCCAGGAATGCTGTCCAAGAGCTCTTTTGCCCGTGGGTGCAATACACCGTCGGCCTGCACTACGTTGTCCAGGTCGATGCCGCAGGCACCGGAGCCGTCAAAGACGTACCCGATCCCATCCATACGCATGGCATCCGACAAATTGAGGTTATTTTGGGCATCTAGGTGGTCAACCACGGCCGAGAAGCTCGACCAGGTTGCGGGATCGGCAACGCTAGCTGGTTTGCCGTTGGGCTGCATGGGTATTTTTCTGAACTTCCCAGCCCTCTCCGGCGTGGGCAGCAGCTTATAGAGTACCCACTGATCCCGCTCTTTGAGGGCGCTGGGAATTCTCTGTGGTTCGATTAAACGAGGGTTGAACAGGTCAGGCTGTTTCATAGTGTCTCCTTCGACAGTTAGTTATGACGAGGGAACGCCCCCATCACTACCACTTATGCAAAAGCCACCAAGTGGCCGCCCTAACCCGGCAAAAGTACTCGGAAATTTCTATGGGCGTATTAAGGGATCCAAGACGTCGAAGAGTCGTGGCCGGAAGAACCCAAGTCCTCTCTTCAATAGCCCCATCTTTAGATGGGGCTGATGAAGAGGAAGGGTGAGCTTTTTTAAAATGAACCCTCGTGAGTTTTACGCGCGCGCGAGGGTGGTACTCACCTAAAACCCCGCTGGAGCACTCTTAACCAGGGATCCGCCTACACCCCACGGTGCGCATCCCGCTGGTTCACCCCCTGAAAAGTCATGCAAAAAAACCAATGATTCAGGGCAGCTCCTTCAGAGCCCCCCTTGGAAGCCACTCTGTATTGCACCGCAAAAGTAGGGGCGAAAAACCAAGTGTTCAGGTGGCCAGATCCACAAGGAAGTGCCCTGCCAGACCCGCTCTTAACCCTCAGCGGGAAAAGTCCAGTAGAAAAACCAGTGGTCCGGGGCTAAACGTTCCGTCGAGCCCAGAAAAACCTGGCGTTTCATACCGTACTGTGAAAAGTGGGGGCAAAAAACCAAGGAAGTAATACACACCGAAACCAACCCATAAGGAGCTTAAAAAATGGAGATTCAATCGATCGAAGGCCACCTCTACAAATCCTGGGCCGTGTACCAATCCAGTGCCTACCAGGTCTCCCGAATTGAGA
>CAIVDM010000135.1 GCA_903904735.1 uncultured delta proteobacterium | reverse complement strand
TGTGCCTTCTTAAGCATGGCGCGAGCGGTTTTCGCCGCAGTTGAATTCTTTGGCCGTTTGAGCGCGCGACTCAACGAGTTGATCCGTTTTCGGAGGGTGGCCTGCTGTTGATCTATCGACCGCGGTAGTGAGGAGAACTCCGCCCCTATCGTGAGAGTGCTGGGTCGCCCCTCCTTTGTGAGCTGCCCTAGTCGATTTATACCTTCGACCACCCCACAGGCAACCACCACTGGGTTACTCATAGGCCCCTTGTTTGTCCATTGCGCGAAGGCAGGAATGTTCTGAATGGTAATCGGTACATTTTGGGCATACAAGGACGTAGGACTCATGACTGTCGTGAGAGCCACGAGGAAAACAAAACATTCCTGCAATTTGCAACCCCAGCGCACTCGCCCTGTAAGTACATTAGCTGGAAGTCGCGCGGGCGCAGGAATGTCAGGCTTGTTACACTGCATAGTGGTCCCCTCTCTCAGAACATGATTGCTAGGCTTGGCTGCATACCGATGAGGTGCTACCGCATCGGACGGTTCCCTGCCTGCTATTTACATGCCATGTAGGAACCAAGCAGATATGTCGAGCGACTAGAGGTCACGCTGACGGCTGAGCAGAACTTGATTACACAGCACGGGATCTTTTTGCGTAGCGAGACTCTCCCGCTACCGAAATAATTAGCCCGTTTTTCTACATAAAGTGGAATTACGCCCCACAAGACTCGGGGCAATATGCATGCTTAGCGACACTCCCGAAACTCGGCCGAAAGCGACTCTCTCGGTGTCGCGAGGCGTTGGGGTATCAACCACTACGATGTCCTACACGACATCTCGATGAGAGTGCCTTTGATTTCCACCGACTCGCCCTTTATCCTGGACGATAATCTGCGATGAGACCTGGCGGTATCATCAAGGCGAGAAACTAGCTACCCCTATCTCGTGGTATTATTTACACACGATCACCGCATTACCCGGCCCACTTTGGGCGCATCCCTTGACGGTCGCTGACGGAGAGCACGTGTCATTACTTGCGTCGATTGGCGAGCCTAGCCACGACATTGTCACGAAGCCTCCCGTTGAACTTTTTGCTACCGCTGAGGGATCGAGCCGGCCTCGGATAGTCATGAAGATAAATCTCCCTGCGCGCTCGACAGAGATATTCCTAATTCCAAAAGCGACGTTATAGCGACAATCACTATCGAGCTCGGAGTCAGTCCGATACTCCCATTTTGACCGCCCAGTCTTTATCCATCCATCGACCGGATAACAACCTTTTCCGGCCTTGCCCCCGGGAATCGCGACGGACGTCTGACCAAACACCAGGTTCTGACCAAGCGTCACACCCACAGACAGCCCAGTTTTGAGCGGATCGAAGCTCTTCACCTCCCGCTCTGAGCGATATTCGAACGTGGCGCGAACTGTAATCGGGCGCTTGCCTGTCGGCGGAGCGCCAACTCCAATCTTGATATTCGCCGAGTGGTGTCGAGCGTTGCATACATCAAAATCGTACATGGCGACATTGTTGTCAAAACTCAACTCGGAGAGATTACGCGTCGGATTGAGCTCCACCCTGAGTGTGTACTTCCCCGGGCGAAGGGATGTTATATCGACGTACTGGCACCCAAGACCGGAGCCATACAAATCCGCGCATCCCGACGACAACGTGCTGCAATCTCCGGGATTCGGATTCACGGGGGTCGAATTGCAGATTGAATCTTGCAAGCAGAACCCCTCTTTGTGACCACGCACCACGACATCTGGAGATCCTCGCTTTATCACCGTGTACGAGGAGAAATCGGTGATATGACCATGGTTGTGTCCTCCAGCCAGGCTGCATTGAAAGAGCGGGTTCGCGCACGATAGCGCGGGACTAACGCTGCAATCCGGACAGCCCGGGGCACCTACGTTCAACGCGGCCGGGCCGTCATTCCACACGTAGTGATCAAACGCTAGCAGTGTCCGTCGAGTCGTCGCGGCAGCACAGCCCTCTGCGACATCCTCCGCTCCTACAGTTTGGTTCTGTCGTATGGTGATATTCTGCAACTCTGGACGTAGATCAGGCGCTTGGGCATGAAGAGGAGCCACTGACAGCAAGAAATAGCTAAAAAGAGCGGCTGCAGAAGCCCGTAGGATTTCCCGAGTAGTGTTCATAGTGCTATCTCTCAATCAGAAAGGCCGATGTTTCGGCTTACGCAGCCTTTCACGCAGATAGCGGCAAGAGGCTTTCGTGAGTCGGCTTATGGGAATCGCCGGACATAGTGCGCAACTGAGCGCGAACACGAACAAGGAATGTGTTTTATTTACGGTTTACAGGTCTGTTTGTGAGCGAAATGGAAAAGACCTAGGCGAGGTTCAGATTCACCTCAAAAGGCGCGGGACGATAGGCGCCTTTGGCGACACTCCTAAAGAGCCTTCCGATAACCACCCCCACCGCGATCAAAAGAAGCGCTAATACGAGCAGTTGCAAAACCTGTCGATCTCGTGGACCTGGTCTTGGTTGTGGGGAAGCGCCCCTTCTTAAAGCCGAATCATCGAGATCCGTCATAGACTTCGAGGCAACCCGAGTAGCCGCTCGGCGATGATTGACCGTTGGATCTCCGAGGTGCCAGCGGCGATGGTACGCCCCCGCGAATAAAGATACCGGTGAAGAACCGCTCCAACTTTTTGATTCATTTCACCCAACGCCGCCTCTACTCCCACCATCGAGGTCGCCAGGGAACACAAGCGCTGGAACGACTCACTCCATAGCAATTTATCGAGAGACCCCTCCGGACCGGGAGCCTTGTCATCGGCGTATGTCATAAGATGCTTGTATGCCAGCGCTCGAGAGGCGCACGCGTCTATCACGCAACGAGCGAGTTCGGCGCGCTGTACGGGCGACATGGCTGAGGAGTTTGTCTTTAACATCGCTCGCAACGCCACTTCGGACTGCAACTGTCGTGAAAACGTCAAAACGACCCGCTCATACATCAGGGTAGATATAGCGATCTTCCACCCTTCCCCTTCCTTCCCCACGAGGTTTTCCGAAGGGACGAACACGTCATCAAAAAAAACTTCATTGAACTCGCTGTCACCGCTTATCTGCTTTAAGGGTCGAGTGGTAATCCCCTTCGAGTTCATTGGTACGAGCAGATAAGACAGCCCTTCGTGCTTCTTGACGCCATCGGCGGTGCGACACAGCACAAAGCACCAGTCCGCGCAGTGGGCGAAGCTTGTCCATATCTTCTGCCCCGTGAGGTAATATCCACCTTCAACGGGAACCGCGCGCGCTTTTACAGCCGCGAGATCACTTCCAGCTCCAGGCTCTGAGAAGCCCTGGCACCAGATCTCTTCGCCGCTCAGAATTTTGCTCAAGTATCGAGTCTTCTGTTCCGCGGAACCATGCGCGATGAGAACCGGTCCCACCATTGTAAGACCAAAGAGACCCAGAATCTGCGGCGCCGAGACTCGCACCAATTCCTCCTGAACGATCGCTTCCTCGACAAGCGATAGCCCCCTGCCGCCATACTCACGTGGCCAGTGGGTTCCGAGCCATGTAGCTGAGGCAAGCGTGCGCTGCCATTCACGGCCAACCTGTTCGAATTTATCCAGAGAGGTGTCATCGCTCGCTGGCCGCGGATGCGCGGCTAACCACGCGCGAAACTCAGCCCTAAAGTCATCACTTTGCTTTGAGACAGATAACTTTAACACGCCACGCTCCGCTCGTATTTATTCCGCTCAAGCCTCATCACCGCTGTTGGCCCCGTTTTAGGACACTCTCCGCGCGTTACATATCTCCACGCCGACGAGCAGCCACTACTAGTACTACCGCTTATGAATTGCTCCACGTATGACCGCCAGATCGCAGAAGCTCGTCCGCCGCCGCAGGTCCCCACGAGCCGGCCTCATATGTGTGAACTGGAGGCGCATCCATGCCTCTCCAGACCTCAAAGATAGGCGCCAGCAGATCCCAAGACTCCTCGATCTCGTCGTTTCGAGTGAAGAGTGTTGGATCGCCCTTCATGACATCAAGCAGAAGACGCTCGTATGCCTCGGGAGACGCGACACCAAAGGAATTATCGTAGGTGAAATCCATCTCAACCGGTCGAACACGGAATCTCGGCCCTGGCTGTTTCGAGCTGATCCGGAGCGACATCCCCTCTTTCGGCTGAACCTGTATCGAAAGCACGTTGTGCTCAAGCTCACCAACCTGGCGTCCCTTAAAGAGAGAGTCCGGAGCCTTATTGAAGAACACCTTGATCTCTGTGATGCGTTTCTGAAGGCGCTTACCTGCGCGAATGTAGATTGGCACCCCACTCCATCGCCAGTTATCGATCTCGAGCTTCAATGCCACATACGTGTCAGTCGTTGATGATGGCTTTACTCCCTTTTCCTCTAGGTATGAGCTTACCGGCTGACCACCGACAACACCCGCGCCATACTGCGCGCGAACCGTATTGGTTCTCACTTCGTCGGGTGTCATGCGCTTGATGGAGCGTAGAACTTTCGCCTTCTCATCACGAATACTGCCGGCGTCACTCAATGAAATCGGAGGCTCAATGCAGAGCAACGAGAGCATCTGAAGAACGTGATTCTGAACGATGTCGCGAACGATACCGTTCTCATCGAAGTACGCGGCGCGATTCCCAATGCCAATATCCTCGCACACTGAAATCTGAATATGGTCGATATACTTCCGATTCCACAGCGGCTCGAAGATACCGTTGGCGAATCGGAACACGAGAATGTTCTGTACAGTTTCCTTCCCGAGGTAGTGATCAATACGATAGATCTGCTCCTCGGCGAGGCTCTTGCGCAACACCTCGTTCAGATCTCGCGCGGATTGCGTGTCGTGACCAAAAGGCTTCTCAACCACCACAGTAGTGCGCCTAGCCGCCTTTTCGTACTGCTCTATCAAACCAACTTCTCGCAGATTTGACGCGATCGGTCCGAAAAACTGTGGCGCCATCGCCAGGTAGTATACGTAATTGAACTGAGTCTCGAACTTGCGACATAAGCTCTCCATTCGCCCCTTGAGCAGCTCAAAGTCGCCGATTACCTCGCCATTACACGGCTGGTAATGCAGATTTTCCGCGAACCGCTCCCACACCGCGGGACTGATTGGTCTGCGCGAGTACTTCTGTATCCCGTCGTACACCTTAGCCCTAAACTCATCATCACTGAGCTTCGAGCGGGAAGATCCGATCACGATAAAGTTCTCGGGGAGGTATTGATCCTCCGCCAAGTTGCACAACGCTGGAATCAACTTTCGAGAGGTGAGATCCCCACTCGCCCCAAATATCACCAATAACGTCGCCGGCGGCTTTACTATCCTTCCCTCAGGCTGTGTCGTTGAACTCTCTACCATCTATGTTCCTTTTCCAGATTCTACTGCTCGGGCGGAGCCGGCGTTAAACCGTCGCTCGCTTCTTATCGATTGAGGCGATCAACTCCTTGTATGAGTCAGCGAAACTCTTCACGCCGGCCACCTGCAGCTCTTGCAACAAGGCGTCGAACCCGATTCCCATCGAGTTAACCGAGGCGATAATCTGCTTCGCGCCAGCCAAGCCATCATGAAGATGAGGGGCTATCGATGCTCCCGCGATAAGTGCCTTCAGCGTGGCTGGAGGCATGGTATTGACCGTGTCGCGGCCAGCGAGCTCCTCTACGTACATAACGGCCTTAAAGATCGGGTTCTTCGTACCCGTGCTCGCCCACAACGGTCGCTGAACTCGAGCGCCTTTCTCCTGCAACTTCTTGAAGCGCTCTGAGCCAAAGAGTCCCTCAAAGGATTCATACGCGAGCTTGGAGTTGGCTACGCCCACTTTACCGAAGAACACATCCTTTTGCTCAGCGGTTACCTTGCCGGCCTTGAGAAGCTCATCGAAGCCCTTCTCAACAATCGCGTCAACTCGAGAAACGAAGAAGCTCGCCACCGATGAAATCGCTCGGATATCCTCACCTTTGGACACTCTCGTCTCGAGAGCCGAGATATAGGCCTCTGCGACATCACGATAAACGGCATCTGAAAATATAAGAGTAACGTTGACGTTAATCCCGTGTTCCAAGGTGCGCCTGATAGCGGGGATGCACTGTGGTGTAGCTGGGATCTTAATCATGATATTGGGGCGGTTGAGTTTCTTCCACAATCGCAGCGCCGCCTCAACAGTTCCATTTTCATCGCTCGCCAAGTACGGCGACACCTCGATGCTCGCGTACCCATCTCCCGCGTTCGTGGCGTCATAAATCGGACGTAGCAGATCGGCCGCCGCGGCCACATCCTTGACCATAAGCTCCTCACAGAGAGCCTCATTGTCTAACGACCTCAAAGCGTCGGAACGCATATCCTCATCATAATTGGTCGTGTCAGCTATCGCCTGCTTGAAGATGGTTGGATTACTGGTGAGTCCAGACACCCCCTGCTCGATCAAGGAGCGAAGCTCTCCTGAGCGCAAAACGTCGCGCGAGAGGTTATCGTACCAAACCGACTGACCGAGCTCATTCAGGGCGAGAATTTGAGGGCTTTTAGGGGATGCCATGTGTCATTACTCCAACTAGTTTTTCACCAACAGATATACTTAATTTTGCGGAAACACGAAATATTTTACTTCAATTCACCTATGGCAGTGTAGGGATTCTCAGCCCCCAGACGGGCCGCCAACGTATGCCACTCTCAACCCCACCGCCAATGGTCGCGCAGGCAGCTGAAAAGCGCGCCAGGCCACTACTGTGGCGTACCGAGCCACCACCAAGGAGAGCTCCTCTCAAAACTTCAATCTTTCCAGAGGCTTCTAAAATCCCGGGCGAATCCAGTATCGCCCTGACGCTGGAACGGAAAATTACTCTCCCGCCACCCTGTCACCGACCAATCGCGGGATATCCATCATGCCAGGATAGGACAAAACTTTGCGCTGTCGATTGCGGTAAAACCGCCATGACGTGGCCAAACAGTGGAATGCGTATGGAAGTCCATTCACATGGCAGATCTCATCGCCGTAGTAAGTGGGTATAGGTCGCTCAGCTATTCGCAAATTCCGCTCAGCCATGGCCAAGATTATCTGCGTATCGAAGTGCCAGGTATTAGTGAAAGACTGAAACGGAATCTGCCTCATCGCGGCCATAGAGTAGAGTCGGTATCCCGAGTGATACTCACTGAGGGTAAGACCCGATAGACGGTTCTGGCACGCCGTCAGGATTCGATTCCCGACAAATTTATAAAGGGGCATTCCGCCCTTCAACGCGGCGAACCTCGTCGACATCCGCGAGCCGAACACCATATCAGCCTCTCCTTTGATGAGCGGCTCAAGCAAGACAGGCAGAGCCTCGGGCGCGTATTGCCCATCACCATGCACGAGAGCGACAATGTCGAGCCCACGGTCTAAAGCGTACTGATACCCGACTTTTTGATTCCCTCCGTACCCTTGATTCTTCTCATTCCGATGGATTGTAAGCTTATCAATCCCATACTCAGCCTTGTAACCAAGCGCCGCGTAGTACGAATTGTCCTGGCTGCAATCATCAATGACGAAGATCTCCTCCACCGCGTCGTACACCTCCTTGGGAATACGAGCGATCGTCTTGTTAAGATGATTCACCGCGTTGTAGGCGATGATAAATATACCGATCCGAGGAGTTCTCATGCCACTAAGGTTCCCACTAAGTCATATCCTGATACCTCGGTGATCTCTACCGTACCAAGGTGCCCAGCGGCAACCTCTCCGAGACTCTCAGCCACATCATTAATCAAAACACTGCCATCCACCTCGGGAGCCTGAAAGCGGGTTCGCGCCGAGAGAAGCATATCGGTTTCCTCATGAGGTCCCTCAACAAGAACCTCAATGCGCTGCCCGATGTATTCCTGATTTTTCCGAATACGTACTTTTTGCTGGGCTAGCATAACCCGATCCCGCCGAGCTCGCTTCTCTTTCTCTGATATCTGATCTCCCATCTCGTGCGCGTCAGTGCCTTGCTCAGGCGAGTACGTAAACACTCCTACGCTCTCAAAATGGCCTTCAGCCACAAACTTCTCGAGTTCAGCGATGTCCTCCTCAGTCTCACCAGGGAAACCAACGATGAACGTCGTTCGCAGCTTAATAGCTGGAGCCTGTGAGCGTACGTATTCCACAAATCGTCGCGATCCGAAGCGCCCGATCGGTCTCTTCATCGCCTTAAGCACACGCTCACTGGCGTGTTGCAATGGGACATCGAGATAATTACAAATCGAGGGCAACTCAACTATCGCCTTGAGGAGTTCATCGTCCACTCCAACCGGATAGGCGTACAAGAGGCGAATCCATTTCGCGGCGCTGGTGGCGTCTAATCTCCGAAGCAGCTCCACAAGCCGCTCTTTGTGATCGGTGCCGTAGGCGGTTAAGTCTTGCGCGACGAGATTAATCTCTCGCACACCTTGCGCGCCAAGAGCTTGAACCTCTCGCGCTACTGAATCAATCGAGCGACTGCGCATCGCGCCGCGAATCTGCGGAATTATGCAGAACGCGCAGGGGCGATTACACCCTTCTGATATCTTCACGTACGCCATGTGCGGCTTCGACGAAAGGTGCCGCGGCATCGAGTCGTCGTACAAGAAGTACGGTCGCGCGCCCTCATGAAGAATGTCCCGCAGGCTCTCATCGTCCCCCAAAGCGGCTTGACCGACGCTTAAGAGACCATCGAGCGCGATAAATGAGTCGACTTCGGGAAGAGCCTTTCTAATATCACCCTTATAACGCTCCACCATGCAACCGGCGACGAGCAACCGCCGTAGGCTACCGGATTTTTTGAGCTCCGAGAGCTCCAACACACAGTCAACGCTTTCTTTGACGGCGCTCTCAAGAAATCCACAGGTGTTGACCACGGCGATATCGGCGCGACTAAGATCGTTCACGATCTCAAAACCAGTGTTACGCAGAACACCTGTCATGACTTCGGAGTCAACCTGATTCTTCGCACACCCAAGGGTGACGATCGCGGCTCTTCCGAAAAACTTCTTACCACCCTCAAGAGCTTGAGGTTCGGCTATATTTACAGCGACTGATGAGCAAGAGGATGACTGACCACCTTCAGCGGGCAGTACGGTAAGTGCGGACTTCATACTTCAGGATCCAGCTTTTAAACGCCTATCCAATACATCTACACCTTTTGGGTACTCTAAAACAAATGTACCCGCAGGAACGGGATCTGCCCTAAGCTCCAGATTTTCAAAGACAATCCCCGTAATGTTCCCCCCCAAGGAGGTAATTTTCGCGCCCGACGGGGTGTTTTTTGTGGCATCCACCAGCAGATCGAACCCCGCGAGCCCATCTCCTTCCTTAGTATCTTTGCCGGCGGCTCGTGGCGTCAAACGCAAGATAACCCCCTGTGGTCCGTTACAAGCTGATTTTAGCGTGAAATCCTTTGTGACATTTCCAATACCCATCAAGAACGAGATGGGAAGAGCTGAGAGCAGGACATTCCCGATGTCGTCGATCATGACCTGTCCCTTGTCGGGCTGATACATCCAAAGCTCCCCGTTTCTTATCACCACCTCCTGAGCTCGCGGCACCTTATAGCTCCACCGCATTAAGCCCGGCTTTGAAAACACCATAGTACCGGAGCTTTGCTCTCCTTCATCAAGGGCCGCTACGTACGAGTCTTGACGAAATGTCCCTCGCATTGTCTGGATTTGAGCGTACTCGACTTGTACCTTTTGGAGGATTGCCTCGGCTCGCTGCTTCTCGATTGGCCCCCTCTTATCACACTCAAAGCTCTTGAGCTGCGCGCGCGCGACAGGAATATTGAAAAGCGCTATCGCCACGAAAGCCGCCAGCGTCTGAATATGAAGCGCTATGTCTCGGTTTTTGCTAGTGTGTATCATGTAATTTCCAAAGCATCGGTACAGGGCCACGGCGACCAGCCGTGCCCCCGCAGCTTAGAACGGGGAGGGTCAAGAGAAAAGCCCTTGGGCTTTATTCATTGAGCAAGGTCACCACTCCGACAACCCCGTTCGGATTTTTGTGGACGACCCTAGTAAAGCATCGAGGGACTAGCAGATGCCATGACGAGCGAATCAGAGAGCACTCAACCATACGAACACGCGTCTTGTGATTACTTCACCGGCGGGACCTGCCGCTCCTGTTCCCTTTTAGCGATAGCGTCAGGCGATCGCGTCACCTCTAAGGAACGTAGCCTGCGACGCATCTTGGAACCCTGCGCCATCTCCCCACACGCCATACGACCAATCGTCACTCCTGAGAACCCCTGGCAGAGTCGTCGCAAAATCAAAATGACCGTCACAGGCACAGTCAATTCACCTTGCCTCGGTATAGTCAAAAGTGACCTCTCGTCAGCCGATCTGACCGATTGCCCGCTCACACCAGATCCAATCCGAAGACTCTTGCATGAGCTTAAGAAGCTTATAGGTAGCCACAAGCTTGAGCCCTATTCGATCGCTGGTCGGAGAGGAGAGCTGAAACATATAATTGTTATGAGTGACCACGCTATCTCATCGGCCATAGTGCGGTTCGTTTTGAGAAGCACCGAATGTGTCGCCCGCCTTAAAAAATGCGTCGTCCCTATCCAAGAGTCGTTCCCCTGGATTCAGGTCGTGTCGTGCAACATCCAACCCCTTCCGGCCGCTCTCATGGAAGGGCCTGAGGAGATAATTCTCACGCCGACTTCTCATATTCGAGAAACATACGGTGACGTGCCGCTATATCTCTCCCCACAGTCGTTCATGCAAGTGACTCCGGTGATAGCGACCCGTTTATACCAGCGGGCCGCCGCCCTCGCCGCTAATCAAGGATTCAAAAGAGCGCTGGATCTCTACTGTGGCGCCGGCGGCTTTTCCCTTCACTTAGCGAAACACGTTGAGCGCGTTATTGGAGTTGAGCTTTCTCACTCGGCTATCGCGTCCGCTCAAAGAAGTGCCGCTGAAATCGGCGCGTCCAACACTGCCTTTATCGCCTGCGCGGTTGAACTCTTTTTGACCCGCGAAGACATTGAGAAACCTGACGTGGTACTGGTCAATCCGCCACGAAGAGGTCTTACAGAAGAGGTGGCACGGCGTCTAAGGACACTAAATCCTGCGACGATTTTTTATTCGAGTTGCAATCCAGAGACCTTCGCCAGGGACATACAAGCCATGGTTCATGACTACGAGGTCACATCAATTGACCCTTTCGATATGTTTCCAATGACCGATCACATCGAACTCTTCGCTGTACTTCGGTCGAAAACCGCCTAAGGCGCGCACGACACCCTCGAGGGCTCGTTGGACAACCAAGGAACCCGCCCCCCGAGTCTACTCCCACTCGGTATGGAAGTGTCCGGTCTTATCCTTACGCTCATATGTGTGAGCGCCAAAGAAATCTCGCTGCGCCTGGGTCAAATTCTGTGGGAGATCCACAGTCCGATAACTATCGAAATAGGATAGCGACGCGCTAAATCCTATTGTTGGCACGCCTCGTGAAACGGCCACGCCAACGACCTTACGCAGGCTCGGCACACAACGGGCGACCTCTTTCTTCATGAAGGAATCCATCAGCAAGTTAGCTGGGCGTGGCTGTGAGCTAAATGCCCGCCGAATCTCGTCGAGGAACTTCGCCCGAATGATACAACCACCCTTCCACATCGCCGCGATCTCGCTAAGTTTGAGGTCCCAATTCCATTGCTTCGATGCCGCCGCGATGAGCGCCATACCTTGGGCGTATGACATGATCTTCGCCGCGTATAAAGCGTCGTGCACTGCCGCGATGAACTCGTCACGATTACCCGTGAAATCCTCAACTGCTGGTCCATGGAATTCCTTCGCGGCGACGACTCGCTCGTCTTTCATACTGCTCAGCACACGAGCATCAACCGCTGACGAGATCGTGGGAATGGATATTCCAAGATCAAGCGCCACTTGCGCTGTCCACATTCCCGTGCCTTTTTGCCCCGCCTTGTCCAAGATCTTATCGACGAGGTATCCAGCGGAATCGCTATCCTTCTTGGCGAAAATCTTAGCGGTGATCTCGATCAAATAAGACGAGAGCGGTCCCTGATTCCACTGCTCAAAAATCTTCTTGAGTTCCTCTGGCTTGCATCCCACGACATTCCGAAGGATGTCATACGCCTCGGCGATGAGCTGCATATCGCCATACTCAATACCGTTATGAACCATCTTCACAAAGTGCCCGGCGCCATCTGGCCCGACATAGTTAGTGCAGGCGCCATCGGCCTGAGCGGCGATCTTCTCAAGGAGTGGAGCCACGATCTGCCAGGCGTCGCGGGGACCTCCCGGCATCAAGCTTGGACCCTTAAGCGCTCCCTCTTCCCCTCCGGAGATACCAACACCGAGGAAGTTGAGACCCATCGCCTTGAGCTTCTCTTCTCTGCGGATGGTATCCTTGAAATAGGCGTTGCCGCCGTCGATAACGATGTCACCCTTGTCCAATAGCGGCGCTAGCTGATCGATAACAGCGTCAGTGGATGAGCCAGCTTTGATCATAATAAAGATCTGTCGAGGCGCAGCCATGCTCTTCACGAAATCTTCCAAGGAGTACGACGCGACGAATCCGGCCGGCTTACCGTCTTTGGCGCCAAACTTGTTCATGAACTCCTTGGTAACGTCACCGCTACGATTGAACACAGCGACCGGAAACCCTCGGCTCTCAATATTGCGCGCTAGGTTCGAACCCATCACAGCCAAACCGATCATTCCTACTTGCGGCTTTGTCATATCACTCCTCTCACTAAGAGACCGTGCTCACCTTCACGGGCGCCAATCGGGCGCCACAAACGGAGAGCGATATGGGACTTTGACACTTAGTGCGCCGAGAAATCAAGCCCTTGGAGGACGTCCGCGCGCCAGGGACATACGCGGGGGCAGGTTTTAGGTTCGTCGATCCAGCAGCTCATTCAAATAGCTCGCATTTACGGAAGTTTCACCCACTTCCACCTGATAGAGCTCCCCCTTTATCAGCTCTACCGCCGACAATCGATTACCGTACGCTATGCCCGTATCGATACCGATTTTAAAGGGCAGATCAAGAAACACCTGATCGAACGCGGTGTGCCCAAACACGATAGTTTTTCCGAGCGTATGACCGGAGTTAATAAACGCCTTTCGAATCCATAGCAGATCCTCCGGAACCTGGTCGTCTAAGCCCTTGTCGGGATCTATACCAGCGTGAACGAACACGAAGTTATTGATGACTACTCCCAGCTCGAGATTCTTAACGAAGTCTAAGTGCGACGGGGGAAACTCGAGAAGAATCTGTGATATCGATCCGAACGGCGCTATGCCATAGCTATCAAAAAACGCCGCGCCGCCGTTAGAAAGATAGACATCGCCACCGTTTCCTCCCTGCCCCAGGAACCCAAGCAACATGTCCTCATGATTTCCTTTCAGGAAAACGGTCTTAGGCAACGCGGCCTTCAGGGATAGCATCAGGTCGATTACTTGCCGCGACGCGGGACCTCGATCGATATAGTCCCCCATAAAGACTAGGCAGTCCCGCTCATCTAGCCCTTTCTCTTTTTTGAGGAACTCAATCAGTATTCGGATCTCGTTGAGGTTCCCGTGAATATCGCCAATGGCGAATATTCTACGGGGTTGATCCGAGATGACTCTAAAATTCGGCCTACCTGAACGTTTGTCAGTTTTCATCGCCTAGTTTAAGCACTGCGAGAAACGCTTCCTGCGGGATGGATACTTTGCCCACCTGCTTCATACGTTTCTTACCTTCCTTCTGCTTTTCGAGC
>CAIVDM010000134.1 GCA_903904735.1 uncultured delta proteobacterium | reverse complement strand
TCGTCCTCGACCGCGAAACGCCGCGTTTGTTAGGGTTGACGAGATCCGTCCCCAGGATTACGACCTCGCGATCCTACATTTCGATGAAAACGTGCTTTCTCCAGAGAATTGCAACGGTATTATCGGGCCGGATTGGGGTGCGAGCTTTAAATGGGGACTTGAGCGCCTAACGGGAATTCCAAAGGTAGCTGTCTGTCATGGAACCCCACAATTTATCGGGCAGTATCAAGCGGAGTGCGACCCTTCCGAGCTAGGTGTTGTTATAGAGGATAGTCGAAAGCTTCTCGTTGAGCGTCTCGCCGACACCTTGGTGGTTTGCAATTCCTATCAGGCGGAGCGTGAGTGGGGTTTTCGGAGGAGTCGGGTCATTTGGCAGGGGTTCGATCCGTCTGAGTTCGGTTTGACAGACTACAGTGGTGGAGTGCTTTCCCTCGGCAAGGCGATAAAAGAGCGCCCACATTACCGCGGATATGAGAACTTCAAGCGCGTTAGTGAGCTTCTGCCTGAGGAGATGCGTCCCTGCCACTTTTCAGTGACGCGCCCGAGCCTGTTTTGTACCGAGCAGCCTGAGTACGCGCGACTAAAATATGAGGCGTATAAATCCGCCATTCGTCGCTATTCAGTTTACTTCAATCCAACGCTACGCTCGCCCATGCCGCGTTCGCGCGGAGAGGCGATGATGAGTGGTCTCGCGACGGTCAGTGCGGCGAATCATGATGTACAGCTGTTTATTAAGAATGGGTGGAATGGTTTTTACGCGGATTCACCAGAAGAGATGGCGGAATATATTCGCTTTCTGATGGAGAATAAGGCTGAGTGTAGGAAGATAGGCGAGCGCGGGCGTCAAACAGCCACTGATGTGTTTAACCATGACCGGTACCTACACGCATGGCAGACGCTCGTCTCAGAGGTTACTGGTAAATAGTATGTGTGGAATAGCAGGTGTCATAAGCCGATCCTCTCAGCCGCGTGGCACGCGCGGCTTGTTGGAAACGATGCGGGACGCTATCCCCCACCGTGGACCTGATGGATACGGTTTCCATGTGGGTGACAATCAAGGCTTTCTTAATGTCCGCCTCGCGATCGTGGATAGAGAAGGGGGAAGTCAGCCGATCTATTCACGCGATCAAACTAAGGGAATCGTATTCAATGGCGAGATCTATAACTTCCGTCAACTACGAGATGAGTTGGAGCGTCAAGGAGTGGCGTTTACGACGCATTCGGACACGGAGGTAATTCTACGTCTTTTCGAGCGCGAAGGAATTCAGTGCCTCAACAGGCTTAACGGTATGTTTTCCGTATGCCTATGGGACGATGTGACGAAAGAGGTCTTCATTGCACGTGACCAGCTCGGCATAAAGCCACTTTATGTGTACGAGGATGCCACTCTTCTAGCGTTCGCGTCCGAGTTAAAAGCGATTACGGCTCTTCCAGGACTCGATCTCGCGTGGGATCCTCGGGGAATTCAAGACTACCTCACGTTTCGCTACATGCAGGCCCCATTCACCTGTTTTACGAAGGTTCGACGACTCGATGCGGGTACCTATCTTCACATTCGAGAGGGGCGCACGACCCAGAGACGCTTCTTTGAGCTTTCTTTCGCGCCGCAGTCTCTTGAGTCGTTCGATGCTGAAGAGGCGGAGCGTCGCGGGGCGGAGCTCTTACGAGACGCGGTGCGATCTCAGTTGATGGGCGAAGTGCCTGTTGGTGTGCTTCTGAGTGGTGGTCTCGACTCAAGCGCGATCGCGTCGTGTGTAGCGGAGTTGGGAGCCAATCTCACAACGTTTAACATCGGATTCCCGGACGTTAATGAGTTCGAATTCTCTCGAGCGGTAGCGTCGCACTATGGGCTGAAGCATGTGGAGATAGAAGTCACCGTGCCGGAACTTCTATCGAAGTTTGATGATATCATTCAGGCGATCGATGAACCGATGGCTGATCCCGCGTGTTTTCCACTGTATTGGCTCTGCAAGACCATTCGCGAGCATGTAACGGTGGTGCTTTCAGGCGAAGGCGGGGATGAGCTTCTCGGGGGCTATCCGCAGTATACTCGCGCCCTCTATGAAGGCATGGGGCCGGAGCGACGTTTTGAGACCTTCCTCGATCGTAGCTATTACTTTCGAGACTCGTCCTCATACTTAGCGAATCCGCGGAGTGTTCCACCACTGCATCTCCGCAACAGAAAGTATTTCGAGGAAGAGACTCCTCTCAACGCCATGCTCTCGTTTGATATCAAGACGTGGTTGGCTGACAACCTCATGATGAAAGCGGATAAGATCGCCATGGCGCACTCTCTCGAGGGGCGATTTCCGTTTTTAGATCTCGATTTCGTCCAGTTCTGCGCAGGGCTGCCTGAACAGGCGAAGCTCCATTCCGACGGCACGAGTAAGTGGCTTCTTCGTCGTCTTATGCACAAGCGACTCCCTCCGCAGATCTTAGAGCGAAAGAAGATGGGGTTCTCGGTGCCGCTCGCTGATTTTGTTACGGAGGCGAGAGATCGTGTTTTGAGTTGCCTAAACGACACTAGTCTTGAGTCGCTCTGGCAGCATTTAGATCGAGATAAAGTCTCAAAGCTCATCGAGGGTTACTACTCTGGACGACATGCCGACACCCTACGAACGTGGACAGTCATCGTGATGCTGTTGTGGGCGCGCAAGAATTGTAGGGGAGTGGTGTAACGCCACTGCGACAGATGCGGAGTCTTTTCCTAAACCAAGAAGCTCCGCGGAGACACGATCGAAGATTCGCTAAGAGGTCTTTTGTCGGGGTGAGAATCCAGGACGCGACCTGTAGGCGCATCTTTACTTTAAATACTCAAAAAGAATAGCATCCTCGACCAGCAACATAGAACACACTAACCAGGATTTCACGGAACAATGTCTATGCTTGAAAGTCAGACGCGCCTAAAAAAAATCCCAGACTGGGTAGTCTATTCTCTGCTTGTGTGGGCGATTTACGGGATCGGGATCGTTTTTTTTGACTTTTGGAGTGACGATTTTGGGTACTTTCTCAACTTCCGCAGGGTGCTGTCAGAGCCTTCCGGCTTGTATTCATCCCTCGCTAGTTATCTGACTGGTGGAGTGCCGCGTCTCCAACTTGGCTGGCATCTGACGCACCAAGTGCTGTTCCTTTTTTTCGGCACCTCAGTAGTCTATTACTTTGCTGTTCAGTGCGTCATTTTGGTGCTTAACAGCGTGCTGTTGAACCGGACCATGGCTCCGTTAGTCGGCAAGCAGGTCAGTTTCTGGTCCGGTGCTTTTCTTATTGTGTGCCCTTTTTACCGAGAAAGCTTCTATTGGGTGTCGGCGAATTATGGGTTTTTTCAGGTATTCTTCTTTCTGCTTACGTGGCTCGCGGTAGATTGCGCTCTTCTCCGCTCGGGAAAGAGGAGATTAGGATTGCTCTCGGTAGCTGCTGTTAGCCTGGTGTTTTCCTGTTTGTATCAGGAGCAGACCATAACGTTTCTGCCCTTGTTTCCTGTGGTGTATCTTCTCGCTCACGCAGCGACGCCGAGCGCGACAGGCGGTTTTCGCGCTAGGTTTATCGCTGTCGCCCAGGTTTTCTTAATTGGCTGCGTCCTCTTCGTCGCGTTGTATCTCCCTCAACTACTTGTGATTGATACCTCTGGTTCGGCTTCGTTAGCGCAGTCGATACAGTCCTACTATCCTCATCCGCTCCAGTCGTTAGAAAGTAACATACCAAAGTTACTGCGATGGACATTCGGGGGGATTTTGCCCTCCTTTGAGCATTTGTATGGCTTCGGCAATCATTTATCCTCAATTCGTCGTTTATTTATCTTACTTATGGCGCTGTCCACGATCACCGCCCTGTGCGCTGTTTTCGCGGCTAGGCGTGTAGATGTGGCAGGACGATCGTCTAGGGGCTCCTGGCGACTTGTTTTGGCAATAGTTGTTTGGTGGCTTGGCTCATCGATTGTGGTGATGCCGCTGGTTGAGTACCTCAGTAGGTATGTGTACGTGGTTCTTCCACCCGCGCTCCTTCTTGTGCTTACGGTGCTGTTTAAGTTTGGTCGTGTCGGTCGGATCGCTGTGCCCCTACTCGCGCTGATATGCGCTGTTGAATTGCAAAGCTTTTTCTACGGGGCCTATTTTCAACTGATACAGGTTGAAAGAAAGGCATACAACCGAGTAGCGGCGCAGATTAAGCTCAACCCAGACATAAAAGGCGTGGTTTTTCGGGATTTTCCTGTGACGCTAAATCATGCGGTAAGTGGAGTATGGCTTAATTTTCATGCAACGAATTGGTGGCTGAAGTGGAGATCGTTACCTGAGAAACTGCCGATAGAGATAGTTGGCAATAATATAGTGCCACAAAGTAAGACGCCGTTTTCGCCTGGCGGTCTTCGTTTGATTTACGAGCCATACCCACGGTCTCGTATGAAGAAGATTTATCAGCCCAACGAGATTCTCATCGCTGATTTTAAAGGTAGCGCTTTCGCGGCCGAGCCTAACATAGAGTTTTCTATCAGAGCGCCTTTTGCCAGGAGATTAATAGAGAAGCCCTCCACGATATCCAAGAGGAGGAAGGCCCGGAACTTCTATCTTCCCAAGTCATTAGGTGACCTACGAGGCTGTAATGTCGATGTAGTCGCGACCGCCGAGGCCAAAGGAACACTGGCGGCGATATCTCTATTTGATGGAAGGGGGCATCAAGTCTCAGGCGCGGCGGCATACAGTAGCGGTCTAGCATCCGGCGAGTCCAAGTTGTTTTTTCGGACCACTATTTCGTCACAAGGCCCTTATTTTGTGCGGCTCACGCAGCAGCCCCACCCCGTTACAGCTGGCGAGAACAGGGAGGATTGGTCGATAAATCTCAAAAAGTTACATGTGTTTGGATGCGGTGCGGAATATGAGGCGTCGCAGTTTCTAGATAACCATAATCCGGATCCAGCATTTCCGATTTTGCGTTACGTCAATCCGCAAATGAATTACTCAATTGTAATGCCGTATCCCAACGCGCAGATGTGGGAGGTGCCATGGGCCCTGGGCATAAACGACGCGCGAAGCGCTGGTGATTATTATTGCTATCCCGACGATCGCGTTACCATAGAGGCGGCTGATGGTAAGCGTTTCTCCGCGTATGTGGGGATGTTAAGCTTCAAGCGAGAGGTGGTAACGCCCGGCGATTCGTTTCAGGTCACATTTTCTCGAAAGCAGGGCGATCCTCTAACGCAGAGAGGGTCTCTTGATCGTATGTTTAAGGAGGAATTCGATGGATACTGGCGAGATCAACTACCGCTAGACATCTCGACGACGCACCGCTTTAAATTAGACCGCAATTACTCCACGGTTAGCGTCTCCTTACGGTCACGCTATCGGACGCCGATGAAAGTGCGCTGGATTTTCGAAGATTCGGCAGTCTTCGACTTCGGGTTTCCCGATGATAAGGGTGTCGGAACGGTGGTCCTTTCGTCAGGTGTTGAAGGTCAGGAGTTCCGATCAACTCGGCCGCCAGAAGCGGGCGACGTCTCAATTAATCATCGATTAAGATATCCTTTGTTGCCTAACGTCGGCGCTTTTGACTTTTCAATGTCCCCACTGCGAGGCGGGTCTTTTTTATCTGGTGGGTATTCTAATCAGTCATTTTCAGAGCAACCGAAAGATCTTCTTACGTATGGAGGAAAGATTCCCGCGGATAAGACCCCGCCCCATCGAGTTCACGGATTATGGTTTGATGTGGAATTGCAGCCGAACGAGACTAAGACGTTCGATTACGCGAAAGTTTTCCTTTCCGATTGGTATGATATAAGCGATCTGAGGCAGTCGGCATGGAGCTCGATTGAAAAGATCAAGGAAGACCGAGCGACGGAGAGGGCGCTAAAATGATAAACCTTTCGGTAGTGGTTCCATGTTACTACTCAGAGGCCACGATAGAACGTCTCTGTGATTCTGTGGTGGCTTGTCTTGAGAAGCAAGTCGGAACAATGGAAGTAGTTCTGGTTAATGACGGAAGCACTGATAAGACAGGCGAAGCGTGTCGTTCTGCTGTTAGTCGATATCCGGGAATCGTTAAGTACGTGGAGCTAGCCCGTAATTTTTCTGAGCATAACGCGGTTATGGCGGGTCTCTCGGTTGCGAAGGGAAACTTCGCCGTCATTATCGACGATGATTTCCAGAACCCGCCGGAGGAGATTCTTGTTCTCTACAATCGATGTGTCAGTACAGGCGCTGACGTCGTCTATTCGCGGTATGAGAAAAAGTATCATCATTGGATGAGAAATTTAGGCAGCGTTTTCAACGATAAGGTCGCGAATGTGATGCTCCGAAAACCACCCGGCCTGTATCTTTCCAGTTTTAAACTTCTACGTAGAAGGCTAATAGATCAAATTTTAGACTACCGCGGGCCAATCCCATACATCGATGGACTTATTCTTAGGGCCACCTCACACATTGAGGTAGCTCTCGTGTCACACTCGTCACGAGCGGAGGGCAAGAGCAACTACTCAGCGCGTAAGCTCATGGCTCTGTGGTCTAATATGTTCATAAACTTCTCTATTCTTCCGCTCCGTTTGGCGTTATATCTTGGTTTTGTTTTTTCTTTTGTTGGTCTTGTAGGCGCTGTTTTATTCATATGGGAGAGGTTGTCTCATCCTGATCTTCCCGTCGGGTGGGCATCAGTAATGGTCGCTCTGCTCATCTTCTCGGGGGTGCAGCTGCTCGTCTTAGGTTTAATCGGCGAATTTTTGGGCCGATTATACCTAAACCAGACGGGTCAGCCGCAGTTTGTGATTCGGGAAACCGTAGCGTAGATGATGGGAAAGACTTTCGACTCATTCGATCAGGCTCAAGTGGTGATTACCGGCGGCTGTGGCTTTATTGGGTCACACCTAGCCCGCGCGCTAGTGCATTTGGGCGCGGAAGTAACTTTAGTCGACAGTCTTATTCCGGAATACGGTGGCAATTTACGCAACATAGCTGACATCAGAGATCGGGTCGAAGTTAATTTTTCAGACGTTAGGGATCCATACAGCCTTCGTTTCCTCATTCAGGGCAAAGATTTTTTATTTAACTTGGCAGGTCAGACGAGCCATCTAGATTCCATGACGGATCCTTTCACGGATCTCGCGATTAACGCCCAGGCGCAGCTGTCGATTCTCGAAACCTGCAGGAAATACAACCCCTCAGTGAAGGCAGTGTTCGCGAGTACGAGGCAGCTCTACGGTAAGCCCCAGTATCTGCCCGTTGATGAGAATCACCCCACTAATCCGGTCGATGTGAACGGGGTAAATAAGCTGGCGGGTGAGGGGTATCACTTGCTGTATAACGAGGTGTACGGAATCCGCTCTAGTGTCCTTCGTCTGACCAATACCTTCGGTCCAGGTATGCGAGTGCGAGATGCTCGACAAACTTTTGTCGGCGTATGGATACGCAACTTGCTGGAGTCTAAACCGATAGAGGTTTGGGGTGGTAATCAGCTAAGAGACTTCAACTATGTCGCCGACGTGGTCGATGCGCTGCTGCGTTGCGCGACGAGTTCAGACGCGTATGGAAAGGTGTTTAACTTAGGGGGAGATCCAGCGATCTCATTAGCTGACTTGGCTCAGCTAGTGACGGCCATTGCGCCTGGAGCCTTGATTGAGATGAAGGAGTTCCCGACGGAAAGAAAAAAGATAGATATCGGAGATTACTATTCTGATTACTCTCTCATCACGCGAACTTTAGGCTGGAAACCTCAAGTCTCCCTTGAGAAGGGTCTACGAGAGACAATTGATTATTATCGAACAAATCTTCAGCATTACATATGAGCGAATTAGAGATACCGTTTTCTAGTCCCATACTCGGTTATCGAGAATTAAAAGCCGACCTTGATGAGGCGTTTCTTCGCGCCGCTGATAGTGGCTGGTATATTCTCGGCAAGGAGGTTCGAGAGTTCGAGCGTGAGTTCTGCCACTATTTAGGTATGCCATATGGAGTCGGAGTTGCTAATGGCACCGACGCGGTGGAATTGGCGCTTAAGGCTGTCGGATTCTCACCCGGAGATATCGCCATTACCGTGGCGCACACGGCAGTAGCGACGATTTCGGCGATTGAACGTGCGGGTGGAGTGCCAGTTTTGGTGGATATCCAGGAGGAGTCCTACTGCATGGATCCTGAGCACTTGAGGGAGACCATACGTGAATTAGATAAAAAGGGACTAACCCCCAAAGTCATTATCCCCGTTCACATTTATGGACATCCCGCTCCTCTCCAAGAGATCATGGAGATTGCTCAATCAAGAGGCGCTTTCGTTGTGGAGGACTGCGCACAAGCTCATGGCGCGGTTTATCGAGGGAAAAAAGTCGGATCGTGGGGAGATGCCAGCGCATTCAGTTTCTATCCAACGAAGAACCTTGGGGCGTTAGGAGACGGCGGGTTTGTTTCGACTACGTCGCAGCCTGTATATGATCGACTAGTGGCAATTAGGCAGTATGGGTGGACCGAACGGTATATCAGCACCTATGTAGGAGTGAATTCTCGGTTAGACGAGATTCAGGCTGCCATGCTCCGGGTCAAGCTGAAGCGGCTAGAGGATGATAATCAAAGACGCAGAGCATTGGCGGCCCTATATCGAGAAAGGCTTTCGGGCACGGACCTAATTTTGCCTACCGAGCAGGAAGGGGCCGAGCACGTGTACCATCTTTATGTCGCGAGGACTGTTAATCGGGATCGTTTGATTAAATTGCTATCCGAGAACTCTGTTGGATCAGCGATTCATTATCCAGTCCCGGTACATCAACAATCAGCCTATTCAGGGCGCTCATTGAATTTATTACCTCTACCGATTACAGAGAAGGTAGCCAGCGAAATCGTTAGTCTGCCGATGTTTCCTCAGTTGGCAACTATGCAGATTGAAAGAGTGTGTGAAGTCATTCTGAAGAAATGGACGTAGCGCCACAGATAGTCGCGCGAGGCCTTCTGGATCTAAAGAGTCTGTCGTCTCTGATTTTTCGCGCGTTATCCCGGGAGCGCGCAGATCGTTCACATAACGTGTTGTTGGCGCCGCAGCATTGTGAGCCTGGAGC
>CAIVDM010000133.1 GCA_903904735.1 uncultured delta proteobacterium | reverse complement strand
TGCCGAGAAGCGCAGCCTTCTTTTTGTCGAACTCATCCTGAGTGATAAGCCCCTTCTTCAATAGTTCTCCCAATCGCTCGATCATCAAGAGCGGATCCTCCTCTTTCGCGGCAGGAGCTCCCTGGGACGCGAGCGTCTGCGCCATCATTTGTCCAACGGCGAGACCTGCCCCGAGGCCAACGCCTGCTTGAGTTCCCGATCCATCTCCCGACTGCGTGAGGCTATCGGCGGCTTGGAACTGAGTGTAGCCTCGTAGGTCGCCAACGGCCTTCATGGAAGCGGCGCGGTCGAGGTGCTTCTCAAGCTCCTCTGGCAGCGAGAGGCTCTGCACAAAGAAGCTGCATAGCTCAAGTCCGTAGTTCGCGAGCGCCGGAGCCACGCTCTGTTTGAGGCTCTCAGAGAACTCGCTTTGGCTCGCCGCCATATCGATGAACGGAACTTTCGAGCTAGCGAGGAAGGAGCTCACGGCTGTCAGCGTCGCGGCGCGAATCTGACCGGCGGCGGAATCTACGGTGTAGATATCCTGCGTGCCGCTAAGTTTCGTCCAGAACACGCGTTCGTCAGCGATTTTATAGGAGTAGACGCCGTGCGCGCGGATGCGAAGCGCGCCCAACTCTGGATCCCTGACCGTGATTGGCTGAGTGGTTCCCCATTTCTGGTCTGTCTGCTCGCGGTGGCTGAAGAAAAACACGTCGCTCTTGAAGGGAGACTCGAACGCTTTATCCCAGTTCTGAAAATTTGTGAGAATCGGTAGCGTGTTAGTGGTAAGGGTATGAGTTCCGGCGGTAAAGATATCCGCGATCTTTCCCTCGTTCACGAACATCGCCGACTGCGTCTCTGTCACAACGAGCTTGCCGCCGCTCTGGATCTCGCGATCTCGCATCGGATACCGGAAGGCGAGCACCCCGGGAGAATCCTCAGTCCAGTCGATAACGTCGATAAACTGCTTGGATAAGAAATCAAATATTCCCATGCGCCTCCCAAAGTAGCCGTAACGACCCTTTATTGTTTCGGAACTGTATCGTGAAACATTTAGGGCATAAAAGGGGGGATTCCACCCTGGCAAGAAAGCGGATGGCGAAGTATCCTCTGGGGCGCGACGCGGCGTGACCAGGAGAAGTGTATGAGCTTTCTATACAAAATAATTGATTTCATCATCCATATCGACAAGCACCTTACAGAGCTCGCCAGCACATATGGTGGTTGGGCCTACGGAATCTTGTTTCTGATCGTGTTCTGTGAGACCGGCCTTGTTGTAACGCCGTTTCTACCCGGAGACTCGCTCCTCTTCGCCGCGGGCGCTCTCGCGACTCAAGGCGCCTTCAACGTACACCTCTTGGCGTTATTACTGCTTGTGGCCGCTATCATCGGCGACGCGGTAAACTATTCAATTGGGCGTCGAATGGGCCCTGCTGTGTTTGAGCGTAAAAACTCAAAGATCTTTAAGCCTGAGTACCTCGCTCGAACCCAGCGCTACTTTGAGAAGTACGGCGCTAAAACTATCGTCCTGGCGCGATTTGTCCCAATAGTTCGCACCTTTGCGCCGTTTCTCGCGGGCGTTGGGACGATGTCATACTCGAAGTTCGCCTTCTATAATGTGTCAGGTGCCATAGCGTGGGTTGGGCTCTTCACCTACGGTGGCTATATCTTTGGCGGCATGGAGACCGTTCAGAAAAACTTTAAGTTAGTCATTTTAGCGATTATAATTATCTCTATACTCCCTGGAGTCTTCGAGATTCTGCGAGCTCGCAAGGAAGCCCGTAAAGAGACCCAAGCGGCGTAAGCCCGGAGCGGTAGTTTAACCAGTAGACAGCAAAGCATGCGGAACTCGTTGCGAGATTTGCGGAATACACGAGCTCTCTCAATCGCCGCGGTGCTCTGCGGAGTCTGGTCAGCGATACAGCCAGCGCTCGCTGATCAGGATCGTTTTATCGTTCGATTCGCGGGAGAGGAGAATTTCACCGAGCGTACGGCGGGTGTTCGCGCGGTTGAAGCGTCGGCGCTCCAGCAGATAGATGTCCTCCCAACTGATAACTCCGTTGTCGTTCGAATGGAGAGAGACGCCGCTCGCGCGCTCATCGGCAAACCTGGAATACAGTTCATTGAGGTCGATCGACGGGTTCGAGCGCAGTTGAGTACGGACGATCCGCTGCTCAGTCAGCAGTACTCGCTTGAGGGCGCCGCGAGCAGTAACGTGACGAGCGCCTGGGATACCTCAGTGGGTTCGCCGACTCGGCTAGTCGCGGTAATCGACTCAGGCGCGGACCTAACGCATCCCGATCTCGCGGCGAATATTTGGACAAACCCGAAAGAGATTCCAGGAAATGGGCGCGACGATGATCGCAACGGTTACGTTGATGACGTCAACGGCTACGATTTCGTTAACAAGGACTCT
>CAIVDM010000132.1 GCA_903904735.1 uncultured delta proteobacterium | reverse complement strand
GGTGAACTACTCTCGCGCCATCCCGAAGCGTCGATGACACCGGAAGGGTTCGTCACCATCGTCACCCTCGCCCGACCAGAGGACGACGATATCTGTTCAAAAGTCGTCGCCTACACCCGCGCCCTCGAAGAATTGAAACTCGACCTCTTAATCTCGTGTGAGGGATTACATGGACGCGAACTCGTCAGAAGCTCACAGGCCTGCGAGGAGCTCCTCATCGACTCCGTGTGGGACGCTGCTCAGTCCACGAGCGAAACCATCGAACAAGACGTAAACGCTCTCCTTGACTGGTGCGCGAAGTCGTCTGGTCACATCGCCGTTCGAAAGATCATTCTCTTCGTTTCAGGAGCGCGCATCGCGGACTCGAGCGAGGCAGAGCGCGTCACAGCCCTCGCCACTTGGCTTTCGAGCCGTGGCGTAGAGCCCGTCTTCTGTGTCTCGCAGCCCGCCCTGCAGCAGGAGACTGAACGCGTTGGAGGCCTGCAGAAAGCGACCTCCCTCTTTGTGACCTCGCCCGACTCTCAATCCGATCTTCCTTATGCAACTGACTACAGAGCGTTTCTAACTAACTGCCTCTCTCGTAACTGGGAGGTGTTTGTATGAGTCGCGCCTCGTCTATACCTCTCTACAAAACCGTTCTCGGGTTCAGGATCCTGTGGGCGACGCTCGCCGTATTCGCGCTCAACTCACTTATCCCGCTCGGCACCTCACAGGCGCTCCTCGTTGGAGCCGCCGCAGCTGGCGTGCTCGCCTTCTCTCGGCTTGCTCATTCTCGAATCACCAACCTCGGAATCGGCACCGCCTCACTTGCTCTTGTCGCGCTCTACTACACAGGGTTCTGGTTCGCGCAGTTCGTGGCTGTGACTCTGGGCTTCAAAGGCTTCGGGATCGATATCATCAAGCTGCATTCTGGCACCTGCCTTCTGAGTTTTGGCGTTTTTGGTATCGCGGCAGCGATTTTCTGGCGCGCTCGCTGGGCTATTCTGGCCGAGGTAACAGCCTTCTTTGTGGTGGCTATCTCGCTCTTCTCGGGTCACCGAGACTTTCATCTCGACAAACCAAAGATACTTAACTCACTGGCGTGGCAGCTCCGAGTCGACCATCTAACGATGCTGATATTTGTCGGAACCGCGCTCCTCGTTACGGGCGCCGTCTATCTCTACTGCGCTTCCCTTGCCGTTCGTCCCCGAACCGATCGGACTACCTACCAGCGAGCGCCGGCGGGGCGACAGGTCATCATCTCATCGATCATGTGCGGCGTGGTCGCCGCGCTCATCTGTTTTATCCAACAGATGCTCTACGCCCATTTTAACGCCGTCGTGCTCGCGCGCGCGGCGAACGGTGTTGGCATGAGCAGTAGCGAGGGTGTCAGCCCCTTAAGCTTTCAGTCAGCGCTTGGAAGCACGAATCAGCCCGCGGGCCTCGTGCGGCTTGAGGGTGATTACGCCAACAACCCGTTCTCACCGATGATGTACATGCGCGAGAACGCGCTCTCCTCGTTTAACGGCAAGGAGATGGTCTTCGCGGGGCGAGCCTACGACGCCGATCTTCCGCTTGTGACGACACGAGATTCGTTCTCGCGCACCGAAGACGCCGAGCTCGGCCAACGAACACCACTCATTCAATCCGTCTACCTCCTTGCGGACCATGATCATGTATTCGCGGTCGATTATCCGATCTCTGTCGTTCAGCTCAAGAACCCGAGCCCGAAACGGTTTAAGGCCACCTACCGGGCGTATTCAGTGGCGCCCGCCTATAAAGTCTCCTCGCTCGATTCGATCCAAGTAGGAGATCCGCGCTGGTCTGATGATGTCCGCGCGCACTACACCGCTCCGCATCCCGATCCCCGCTACACAGAACTCGGGAAGAAACTCACTGAGGGGGCATCCAACCCAATTGAGAAGATTCGCGCTCTCACCGATCACCTCTCTCGCACCGCGATTTACACACTCACCCCGAACCATGAGACCAAGCCTCAGGACGACCCCGTCGCGCCATTTCTCTTTGGAGATCACCGCGGCTACTGCGTGCACTTCGCACACGCGATCGTGTACATGGCGCGCGGCATCGGCATTCCGGCGCGAATCGGCACCGGGTACCTCACCGACCTCAGCCAGGCGAAAGACGGACATATCCTTCTTCGCATGAGTGATCGTCACGCGTGGGCGGAGGTATTCGTCTCTGGAATCGGTTGGGTGCCGTTTGATGTGCAGCCAGATCAAGTAGAGAGTCACGCTGAGACCCAAGTGGACTCAAAGCTTCTCGAGGAGCTGATGGGTGTGCTCGAGCCTGGGGAAGAGATCCTCCCCAAAGACAGCGCCAAGAGCGAAGCTGGGATGGAGGAACCTGAGACGGTTTGGATTCCGACGAAAGCAACGCTACTCATGGCGGTCGCTTCACTACTTGCCTGCCTCATCGCCGCCAAGATAATTCTACGCCATGGATGGAGAGTAGCTCCAACCCCATCGTTAAAGCTCCGCCTCGGCTACATCGCCATCGCCTCGTATCTCCATGACATCGGATGGAGCAGGCAGTACGGTGAGACTCGGTCCGAGTTCGCTCAACGATGCGACCCCGTGGCGCTGTCTGAGCTGACCATTATCCTTTCGCGAAAGACATACGCGAAACAACCAAACTTCTCGGCGCACGAAGTGCGTACCGCTATTCAGCGTGCCGCTATTCGCTTCACACAACTTCCCTTGCGCACGCGCCTACGCGCGGCGATAAACCCAGCCTCACTGATTCGACTCATCTCGGGAGGCAACTGGTAAGATGAGAACACCAAAGACACTGACCTGGTGCATGTACCTCGCCGCCGCTCTGAGCGTCACGGTGCCCCTTGCGCACTCACAACAAGCTTCTCCAACCCCTGGCGCCAAGCAAGAGGCTCTCATCGACCCGTTTGATCCATTCGAGATACCCGATCTATGGGATTCGATGTCATCCGAGAAAGACGACTCCAAGTCAGCCGACGAGCTCCTGCAAGAGTCCCTCTACTTGCTTGAGACCGAGGAGCGGCTTCTTGACGCGCGCACGAAACTCCTTAAGGCGCTGAAGAAAGATCCCCAGATGTGGAAGATCCACTATGTGCTCTCTGGGTACTACTTCAGCCACGTCGGGCACTTTAGGCTCTCGATGAAGTACATCAAGCGCGCCGAAGAGCTCTTTATGGAGAAGCATGGAGCGCCCCCGTATCGAGACGAGACAACTCAATTCGAGCACTCCAATATCCTCTACTACCTAAGCCAGATTCGACTCAGTCTCGATAATTATCAGGGCGCTCTCGACTCGCTGGACGACTATAGCAGATTCGGCTACTCCGCGGCCTGGTATCCTGGCTCGCGCGCCTGGATCCTGATGAAGCTTGGACGCATTCAGGAAGCTATCAAGGTAGCTCGTTCTGGCATCCTTCTTGGAGCCGATGTGGGAAGGACCCTCAATATGCTCGGCATCCTTCTCTCGATGAATGGCGAGCCACAAGAGGCGCTTGAGGTGTTCCGCAAGGCGATCGCCGCCGAGTTCTCAGACGGCTCACGGGGGCAGCCCGCCACACCACTCAACAACTCTGGCGAGGTCTACAAAGAGCTGTTCGATGACGACAAGGCGGAGTCATCGTTCCTACGCGCCACGAGTCTTCCAGACGGCTGTGAGCATGTACTACCGAGTCTCAACCTGACCCTGCTCTACATTGACCAGCAGAAAACCGACGCCGCTATCTCAACGCTCGACTTGTTTCAGAAATGCGTCGCGCAATTTCCGCTCCGAAACAACGAGGAGCACGCCGCCCTCGTGCACCTCGCCCGCGGACGAATCGACCTCCATACCGGTAACATCGACCGAGCCATCACCCACTTTCGCGCCGCGATGGACGGTACACAGTGGTTCGGGAAGATCGGCACGAATCAAAACGACCTGATCGTAGCGACAACGATCTCGCTCGGACAGGCGCTTGCCCGCAAAAACAACGCACTCAAGTTTCAACTCCCCGCGACCTGGAGTGAGTGGCTCGACAGTAAGCGAGAGCGAACGGCGAACGCGATTGAGTCGTGGTGGCTGATGCGCCGAGCTCGGCAGCTTCTCACCGAGGAGCTTAACGATCTCGAGGATCTCTCAATCCGTAACACCGATAGCCTCCTTGAGTACCCAACCCTAGGCGAGGTTTTGCGTGGGCTCTCGAGCTCGGCGCTATCGGCGCGACTGGACGACGAGACTCGAAAGGATTCCCGCGTCCCCGCCAAGCTATTCTATCAAGCGTATCTCGCCGAGAGTCGGCTCTCTGGATGGAGCACAAGCGAAGCTATCACTAACCTCGATGCCGTTATCGAGCGAGCGAGGCCTCGCTACGACGATCTGCT
>CAIVDM010000131.1 GCA_903904735.1 uncultured delta proteobacterium | reverse complement strand
TGGTGGTATAGGTAACGAGGTCATCTTGTATTGAGAGTTTTTCAAGGGACAACGGAGCACGCTCAATATAGCGGGCGACAAACTGCTCGCTCTCTTTATCGTGGAAGGGGTCCCCCAGCCATACCCCAAATCCCGTATGATCCTGAGAGAGAATCTGCGCCACATCATCGTCAGTGATAAGTTCCTGCTTGTGGAGTTGCGAGAGTACTCGTTCAGCGAAGGCTGTCTCGATTGCTTTAAGGTCTACCTCCAAGAATCTGGTGAAGACGCCGTCCTTCCAGTATCCGTCAGCGAGGAGTCCGTGTAGGTGTGGATGATAGTTAAGTGCCTCACCGGCAGTCTGCACGGTGAAGATAGCGGCGAGCTCTCGTTCGTCTAGCCCGAGCGTTTGCGAGAGTGCTCCCCAAGCCGCACGAAAGAGGATCGTGTTGAGTTTGCGGTCGTACTTGAAAAACACCCTTATACGTTTTGAGATAGTAAAGACGGTGTGGCGATGAGGGACGTCTTCGATAACTTCGCTGTGGATGTGTTCTGCGAACTTCACGGCTCGCTTAGCTCCGCAGGAGGGGCACACCCCGCGGCGTTTGCAGGAGAATGCGATAAGCAGAAAGTGCTTACATCCGTCGCAGTATACCCGAGCGGCACCGTGAGCGAGGATTCCGCAGTTTAAGTACTCGTCGAGGGTTTTTAGCACCTCGTCGCGTAAGCACCCATACTGATGCTGGAAGCGTGCCTCCCACTGGAATTGTAGGTCATCCCGAGAGTGGTAGACGATCTGGTAGAGGGGAGAGGCTTCGGGGGAGCGTCTCCTGTAGTGCTGGAGCCTCTCCTTTCCTTTCTCCCACGTGTAACGCCTGAGCATGCAGGCTGGTTCGGGGAGGGGAGGCTAAAGGGTGTGTTAGAATTGGGGAGGAGCGCGGATGGGGATTCAGGTCAGGCTTCAGGGAGAGCTATGCGCCTGCGGTCATCAGGGCTGTATGTGCGCGTCGGGATTTCGGATTTGCAGGGAGACGGGCGGCTCGCTCTGGGATAACATGGACAGATTACCTCAGTAACCTCAGTACCCCCGGTACTAGGGAAGTAAGGGAAGTAGCCATCAAAATCAATCCCACGTAGCATTCCCCTGGAAACGCTATGGTTCCTGAGTGGTTACGAGCCTATTTGGTTAGCCACGTTGACTAGCTACCGCCACGCTTTAGACTACGGGCTAGCTTGTTATTATCGATTTTTCATGGATCCAGTTAATGTGCGAGCGGAGCAGTCCCTCCGCGAGCTCTCAACCAATCTATCCGGCCGCCAACACCTCTTTCCGCAAGAGGAACTCGATATCCTTGTCCTTAACAAGCTCGTACAGCCTCTCTATGAACCACGCGCGTCACCAGCGGCGATGATCGTTGGCTACTCATGTCTGCGAGAGGCCGAGATTCTGAGAGGATTTCACGAGGACTCATACGGCTTTGCGCATCGGACCCTTAAAGTCGCCGCATGCAACATCGCTGAGCGGCGCGCGGCGAGCACCACCGACTCAGTCGATCGGTTATATATGGGCCACTTTCATGGAGACGCGAAGGACAGCTTTACCTGGCTCAGAGCCCTTCCCGAGATGGGTATAAGCGAGCGACTTGCTTACGACATGACATATATTCGAAATCCAGACCTCTACGATACACGCGATTGGGGCGCCGTCTTCGCGCGCGCGGTCGAGATGACCGCTTCGAGCGGCGTTGTCGTGACGCTCATTCGCCAAGACGATATCGGCTCATTTACCCGACTTACCGACCACCTAGCGCGCACCTACAAGCTGCGTCCTATCCTTGTCACGCAGACCGACATGAGGCTAGAAGATGATCCACTTCGTCAGCATTTTCTGCTCGGCCTATTTCAGGGCAAAGGCGAATAGATCGCGGGGTGTCCTCAGCCGGCGATTAAGTCCAGAGGCGACTGAGATTTGGATATTCGCTCGCGAAGGCACTAATAGGCGTCGCGTGAGGACGAAACAGTATGTATGGGAGAAACGAATCGCATACGACTACGAACGCTAGAGAAAACCTCTGACCAGAAATGGTCTCTCCGGTGGCAAAGCTACTTCTCAATACGAAGGCTGCTTCGTATTTGTAGCTCCTTTCCGGTCGGGAGAATTACATCTCTCACCGAATACTCTCCGTTTTCAAGACGGACTACCACACGAGCCCACGAGTTCGGCTTCTGAAATGATCCAACCAACTCCTCACCGGGAGATAGTTGAATCACGTTCGTCTGCGGGGGACGCGTGACGCCCCCTATCGCAAGCCCCAAGGGAAGGAACGTACCGAGTACGAGCGCAAAGCCTGGCGCGTAATGCGCGCTACACCTCGCGACCGTACGCCGCCCCGATTCCAGCTCCGGGGTACCAATGGTTAAGGGGCTTCTCTTGAAAGAATAAGAACTTTCTCCCGGTCGCTGCCGCAAATCGATAAAGCTTATCGGTAACGTGCGCGTTATCGCCCAGGACTATCGCCCGATCTGATAATTTAGAGGCGACCGTGTCATACTCTCGCGCCTCATAGTCAGCGGAGTGGTCGCTATCATTAATGAAGAGATCGATCTTCTGCTCGAGCCCCTGAAGGCTCTGTATCGAGTCCCCGTAGAGGATCTCTCCAAACTCTCGATAACTGCCCTGAAAGAGATATCCCGCCTTTGGGTTGATGTCAGTGCCTCGATATATTCCAGGCGCGCCCTCGGCGGCATTGCGCTTGAGAGCCGCGGTGAGGATCAAAGAGCCTAATCCCTGCTCCACTCCTGTCTCGACGATCAGTTTAGGCTTCATCGCGCGAGCGATTGCATACCAGCCAAGGCGCCGCCCAAAATCGAAGTTTTTATCGATATCGATGTAATGCGTAGCGGAGGACGCTACCCTCAAGACATGTTCTTTGAGCTCCGTATCATTTTGAAGCTCTCGGATATAACCTTTCGCCTGCTCTCGTCCAATCGCGGCGACCGTCCCCACGAAACAAGAGAGATACTCGATATTCGTCTCGTGTAAGTGATAGGTGAAATTAGACGTCTCCCTCGAGGCGAACAACCAATCGAAGACCCCAGATAATTGCTGCTCTATGTACGAAAACGCGAGATTCAATCGATCTGGGAATCGTCACGCCTGATCATCCGGCGCGGCATAACTACAGTTCTCGGCACGCTCCGCGAAAGCGTAGAGCATCTTCAGCAATCGATCTCGCATCAATCCGGCGGCTATCCCAGCGCTTGGAGATAGCTGAAACGAGCGTTGCAATAGCGGATCTGATGACGTCATGAAGACCTCTCGACAAAACGGGATGCTGCGATTTGAAGTACGATCCACCTTGCGTTCAGAAAGAGCAAGAGCGGATTTGTCGCCATGCTCCGGGTGGTTTTAGTGCCTTCACACGAGCACTACATCATATTATTTCCTATACCACATCCGCGTGAACGGCCCATGGTCGGAAGCTGCGTCCACGTACTGGCGGGAGTAAGGAGCTTTTCATCACCGAGAAGCGCAAGATGACTTGGATGGGCCGCTGGCGATGGCAATATGCGCGCCATGCGCGTTACAGACGTACATATGCTCGTATCGGCAGCCTCGGGGATATCAGAGCGTAGCATATCGCTCCAGCATCAAAATGATATGGAGCCCGTTTAGGCTCTCCGAAAAAGATGATCCACGAGCACCCCACCCATACGCTTGAGCTCAGGGTCGGGATGGGAGACAACGTAGATGAGTGAAGTTGAAGCCGCGTCTCGAGTGAGCTCGACACCGAACCTCGCCACCATCTCCGCGATACAAGCGCACAGTTTCCGTGGATCCTTCTGTCGGTCTCGCTCGAAGAGCAACTCCTGCCACGTCTTATCGAGAAGTTTCGAGTCCCGGAGCGCCTCTAGCGAGGCTGCAGTTGTCGAGACTACGGGTCTAGGAGGCAAGTTTATCGGCTCGACACTCTGAGCTTGCATCGTGGGTTCGTTGAAACTGCGCGCGGGGGCTGCTGGCGACGAGCTTACGCGGGAAGTTTCTGGTTTATTGGGTGCTGGACGCGAGCCTGACGGGGCGACACCTTTAAGAGGCGCTGGTGGGCGAATAGAGCCTGAGAGGCGATGACCAGCAGCTCCACTGCTAGCCGCACTTCGAACTCCTTTATGAGAAGAGAGTCGCGCCTGATCTCTCTCCTCCTCAAAATCTTCGCTTACAGAGCGGTTCGGAGCGCTTGGATATGCCTCCTTGACGACGGCCACTAAAGGGGCGACCTTTGACGCATCCACTCCTCGCAACTTAGCTATCGCGTCTTCAAGGGCCCCGAGCTGCGGACGAGAAAGAGAGTTAATCGCCTGCTTTACCGCGTGCGCGACGTTCCGAAATCGGCATTTTAGTCCTTCCCCGATGAACATCGCCTCATTCGGCTTGATATCGGGAAGCTCTACGAGGGTCGCCAGCGCCCGAGCGCGAATGTGGTCTCTCTCCTCATCGAGAGGCTCTTGTAGGAGCTGTGAAACAAGGAGTCGAGCCGAGCTGGGGTCGAGGATCTTCAAGTCTTGCAACGCAAGCAGCTGGATTGAAGGATAATCAGACCGACGAGTCGCGATGTCGAGGATCGCTTTTGCCTTCACACGATCGTCTTCCGAGGAAGCAAATATCTCCGAAACCAAGAATTCGACCTTATAGGCACACGTTGCCTGCAGCGCTATCGCATGAAGCTCTTTCATTGCAGGCGCGTTTTGATGTAGCTCTTGGCTCTTTCGCTCTACTACCGCTTCCATAATTCTCCGAGAGTTTTTACTGCCCCTTTTCTATCTCAGGGGAGCGTGCGGCGTCATGCGGAATGGGGTTAGGAGTTGGTTTGAGTAGAGTTAGAGAAGTGTTAGCAAAACTTCGCAACATCAGCCACTTAGCGAGGACCTTCGCTCCAACCTTTAGGGACGTTTCGACCTAGTTCTCCTCAGACAGCGTGTGATTTATTTAGTCTTTCCGTAGCCTGCTATGTACGCGGCTCAACTCCTTGACCGTATTAACTATACGGTAGACCATAGACGAATTACCCGTGCTGCTAACTAACTCCAAGTCATTCCTGTGAAACAACTCCGAGCTCTACTAGCACTCATAGCTACGTATTTTCTATTTCGAGGCGCGATCCACGGGAGATTCCGCAGCATCCTCGACCCGTATTCCTTCAGTGGCGACGCGCTGCAACACATCCCCCCTCTCTGGTACGCGCACGAGCGGGCGCTTTTTAGTTTAGACTACGTTCGGGAATATTACTGGAACGCTCTTTTCCCCCCTCTCTTTAAGGCGACATATTGGGTCGTGACGTTTTTCGCCGAGCCCGCCGCCGCGTCAAAGATTATCTCATGCGCTCTCGCGTTTCTCTTTATCGCCACCCTCACACGCGCGAGCTGGGTGCTAGCGGGCAGAGCGTCGGCTTTCGTCACCCTGCTTTTGGCGACCGGCGGAACACTGAAGAACTTCCCCTTTATGAGCGGTCTACAACGAGGATTCGGAACGTGGCTGTGCGCGGTGATGCTGCTGTGTATCGTTGAAGGCAACATCGTCGGGCTTGGGGTCACGATAACGATCACCGCCCTCTTCTATCCAGCGGCGGCCGTGTTTGGGCTTGCCACGCTGAGCCTTGTTCTTTGCTTGCCGCAACGGTTTCTTGGCGCTGGGGGCGCGTGGACGCTGAAAAAGCGTGCCGTCACCTTAAGCATCTTCGCCGCGTCAACCTCGCTCGCGGTTCTACCACAGCTAGTGGCTGGCACGCGCTATGGTCAGCGCCTCTCGATTGAGCACGAGAGCGAGTTCGAGGAATGGGGTCCGAGTGGGCGCTATACGCAAGGCGATCGCGGTGTACCGATGTCCTTCACCCAGAAGTTCCTCGACAACTCCATGGCGTCCCTTCTTCCTGGTAAACTCACGCGCGTCAGACACGCCGCCCCTGACAGTGAGGTGAATGCTGATGAACCATCTCGGAACGAGCTACTCTATCGTGAGTTGTTTCTCACCGTTGTAGGCTCTCTGCTCTGCGCCATCGTTCTCGCCCGTCGAGCCAGTGGACACGTATCACCCGAAGCAGCCCGGATTGGCGCTTATACGGTTGCGATTGGCGCCTCGTTCGCGGCGGCGACCCTTGTGTTCCCACTTCTCTACATACCGACCCGCTATGTGGTGATAACGCTTCCCGCGCTTATACCGGTAGTTTTTCCAGCGTTGTGGACACGCGCCACGGCCGCGCTGCTGACCTTTTGCTCGGGTCGAATCAAAGAGGCTAGTTCCGCCGTTGTTGGCGTTACGGCGCTCGCCCTTCTGGGATGGTTCTCTCTCACCGTCAAACCTATGCCAACGGCGTCAGGACACCGGGAGCTTTTCTCATACATTCGCGCTCTGCCGCGTGAATCTGTCATCGCCGGCTGGCCTCGGGGCTCAATCGACACTATCGCTTTGTTCACTGGACGTAACGTTTTGCTGCATGAAGAGGCGCACCAGATATTTCACCGAGATTTCTTGCTTGAATGTCGTAAGCGCATGAGGGCTATTATCAAGCTCTACGCGGCTACTGATAGGGTCGCCCTCGACGAGCTTCGCCGCGACTACGGCGTCACCCATATCTTGATTGACCGCAAACATCTCAAAAAAAATCCAGCGTACTTCGCGCCCTTCAAGGATGAAATGGACGCCGCGCGGCGCGGGAACGCGACAGCCATGTTGTATGTTGAGCGACTAGTGAACGAGGCGTCTGTGTTTCGGATTCAGAACCTCGTCCTGATTGATCTCTCCAAGGCGTTGCCTCTTGAGACGACTGGGGCCGTTAATACCTCGCGCGAGTAGACTAACCTCAGCCCGCGGGGAACATAACATCGACGATCTCCATATTTTTCACGAGAAGCTCCGCCTGGTTCAGGTCACTCGGAAACACGCACTGGCCCTCAAGAAGTACTACCGCGCCGTCTGGTCGCCTCCAGATATTCGAAGGATTGCAATCCCAAAGATACAATCCAGAAGCAGTCAGTTTCGTGACGAGTTCCTGAACTTGAACGCGCGCCTCGCTGGCGGTGACTTTGTCGCTGGCGACAGCGTCACAAAGTGACTCACCTTCCGCGAACTGGCGGAATATGCCCACGACCTGATCATCGACTCGGATCTCGGCGATAAGTGGCGTCGATATCTCTTTCGTGAGAATCAGACCATCGCGCTCCTGCTGAACGCCCCTGGCGCGGATTTCGAACATCTCGCACGACTCTGGTCCGATGTACTTGGCCACGCAATCCAATCCATTGAATTTCACTCGCTCAAGGTACCCGAATGCTCGCTCTCCTGAGTGTTCAAAGGGAATGACCTCAATCGAGTGTCCCTGCGCTCTCAACTCGTTCGCTATCTCCTCGATGGTGTTTGGGTGTTGAGTTAGAAAGATCGTCGCGACCGGCGGCTGAAGTGGCTCCCTAAAATTATGGACATTCAGCACTGTCGTGTTCATATCGCTCATAGGCTGGCTCCTTCGCTGATTCTGCTGCAGAAGAGAGGGATTTCAAAATGAATTCGTACAGCTGAGGCAGGAGCTGTGCGGGGATCATCGCCCCCTCGTTGAGCGGAGCGCTCACTCAGCTAAAGGATTCAAAAAAAGGTCGCTAAATTTAGGCGTTAATTCAGTGAATTAGGGAGTGTCCATCTGAGGGAGGAACCGTCACGCGACAGCTAGCACATCGCTGCGTCTCAGGAGACTCCACGGTCATCATAAGGCAACAGTCAGATGTAGCGCGGACGTAATGATACGCACTCAGCGAGCAGTCATAACGTATCAACAACGTAGTTGGCAGTCGAAACAGTACCGCCAGTTTTCCACACAACTTTAGGAACTCGATGCGACTCGTTCAGATTCTTCGCTTCCCCACTCAGTACACAAGACACCTTTACGCCAAGCAGCCTCAGCTCGCGTCTCTTCCCTACCTTGACCAGCTGAATACGATTATTCAAGACAGATATCTCGCCTCGCAGCTATATGCCGAGGAATTACGAGCGATCGGGGCTGACGCGCATATCTTAATCGCGAACTGCGAACCCCTCCAGCGCGCGTGGGCGCACGAGAACGACATGCCGATCGAAAGCGCGTCTTGGCCTTCAATCATCCTAGCTGCGCAGGTGACACGAATTAGACCCGATGTGCTTTTCATTACGGACCCGTGCTCTATCGACTCCCGATTTGTGCGACTATTGCCGATGAGGCCAACATTTGTTGTCGGTCTTCGTTCTGGGATGATTCCCGCGTGGGCCGATTTCACCGCCTTCGATCTCATACTCTCAGGTGAACAGTTATCCAAAGAGCTTCCGCTCGCGCACGGCGCCACAGCGTCTGAGCATATTTCAGCGGGCTTTGCGTCGCGATTCATCACCGTAGGCCCTCCCCGAGACCGCGACCTTCAGCTCCTGTGTGTTGGGGGAAATGAAGGCGACATGCCCCTTCTCGAGCAACTGGGCTTTTACGCGAACGCCACGCGCGAGTTTATGCCCACATTTATCGATACTCCGCCAACGGCGCTTACGTGCGAGTGGATATCCCGCTACGCTCGGTCTTCGCTCTGGGGAATGGACCTCTACAACGCTCTTCGACAAACAAAAATCGCGCTCACCAACATCCCCTCGTTTGGCTCAAGCGCCACATCTGAGGTCTCGTGGTTTGAGGTAACAGGGTGTGGGGCGATGTTGCTCACTGAAGAGAGTCCGCTTGTCGGGCGCTATTTCGAGGTCGGTAGCGAAGTAGAGACCTATTCGTGCTTCGAGGAGCTCACAGAAAAAGTTCGATACTATAGCGCCCATGCGGGGCAACGAGAGGAGATCGCGTGCCGTGGGCGAGCTCGATGCTTGAGAGAACATTCCCTCGCTCGCCGAACAGAGGAACTCCTTGAGATTCTCCAGCGCCACGTCTCCTCGCTCGGCTTGCGCGCTCGCGAGGATTCGCCGCCTTCACCTCACACGCTCGTTTCACGATCAATTGAACAGATTCGAACAGGCAGAATTGAGGAGAGCTATCGGAGCGCGCTCAAGGCCCTCAAGTATTATCCACAGGAGCGATTCGTTCACTACATGCTCGGACTTAATCTGCTCAAGATGGAGAGGGTTCAAGAGGCGCGCGACGCGTTGACCACTGAGATTTCACTGTATCCGGATGCTCAGGAGACTCTGGAGCTTCTTAGTTCACTGGAGAGTCTTAACACCGTAGGGTCGCTGCCCGTGTAGAGATAGGTCAACGGCCTCGGCATTGCAGATTTCTAGGCGTTTTCGCCAGCGAAGCGCTAGCTATGAAGTGGTCCTGGCGTGCGGTATCTGACTCACGTCAGCTTCCGCCGAACGATCAAATGCTTACTTGAATCGACAACAAGCTCATCGCGTCCAGGATGGGTGGCGCTCGGCGCCCCAAAACGAACTACTGAAGAACAGTCGCTCGATCGGATCTGGCGTTATTTTTTGCATGATCGTTTTATTCAGTGCCTTGTCAGCACCGATTGCTCTCTCGAGCGACTCGCGGTCATAGGAGAACGGCACGGGCTCGGCGGTGTGCGCGTTAATGACTCGTAGCCGATCATTATTGGGGTCCTCCATGTCTGTGCTGGAGCACATGATATAGTTCCCACATGGAGACCAGCAGGGCGCGTTATCTGCCAGGCTGTCCTCAGTTAATTGACGAAGCACGCTCCCCTCTCGATCAGAAATGTATATATCGCCGTCTTCCTGGAGTCCGTTCATCAACCGCATCGCCTCGCGCCCCTCGGCGTTCGTGCCATTGGCGATTATGTCGCGATACTGACGCATGACAGCATCGTATTCTTCGGGGTCTGTTCCCTTGCGATACGATATGAAGGCTATCAATTCGCCACTTGGCGAACACACCGGGTCACAATCGTGAAGGGGATGAGAGTGGATGGCGCGCGCCGCGCCGCTCGCGAGGTGATATTCTATGAGGTCAGTGGAGCCGAGCGAATCCGCGGCTCGACCTCCAAGGTGCTCGGCGCAGAATATGATCGACTCTCCATCAGGAGTCACCGTCGGAGTTGACTCGATTCCCGGTCGGTCGTACAGAACCTTGAGGTCCGCTCCATCGAGTGATACGGAACATACGCTTAGGTCGCTTTTATCGCCGCCATTTCCCGAGAAGATAATCGTTCGGCCGTCTGGGTGCCACGATGGCGCGCGGCAGTATATCCCACTGGTGATCTTTCGTTGGTTACGCCCATCTGGATCCATGACCCAAATTGACGCGATAGAATCCTCATCGGCTCTCGTAAACGCAATCAAGTCTCCGCCAGGCGACCAGCGGGGATAATCGTTGAAGTGTTTTCCTTTGGTAAGCTGCGTCAGCTCTTCTTTAACGAGATCGAGGCACCAGATATCAAAGTCCGTCGCCCGTCCCGATGAGAACACCACTTTCCCCGCAAGTCCCATGAAGTATCTCCCTCTCACTCACAACTCCTTCTCGCGCGGAGCCAGATATGTCATGGCTAAACGCTTGAAAAGAGCCCAGTTATCTTTCACGTCTCTTGATATCGGCTGGAGGAGATTGCACCTTGATAACAAAGCGCGCTGCCCTGCTTGCTCTGGCGCGAAGTCACGAGACATAACAAGGCATCACAGCGCCCTTCCTTCGCTTTCGTGCGCGGTCACTGAGACAAACCAGAGGCAGTCAATTCATTTAACTGTCCAGCGAACTCGCCGGGCGAAGAGTCATGAAGACATCACCAACTCGAACGCCGAGTTTCCTCAGGATGGCGTGATCGAGTAGGGTTCCGTCGGCGCATAGAAAGAGCCGATCATCGGCGGCTAAGGTGATGCCGTGGGCTTCTTTCGATATTTCTCTCAAACGATAACGCCACTGAAATCCAGATTGACGCCGCCTAATCTCGCTAGGCCCAATAAATTCGCCGCACTCGGCGGTGTAGTAATCATCGTTGATCCTTTCGATGTGAAATGTTCGATGATGCGCTTCACCACTCTCGTACCGCAGATATTCCTCGATCGTAAGCGTTCGTCCATCCCATGTGCCAGACGCTTTCGCGGAAAACCGGGTCTTTAGGCGGCCGCCGCGATAGAAGATAACGCCCCAACCATAGAGCTCCTGGGCTAAGGCTGACTCGAGGAGAAACCGCTTCGGTTCGGGATTGAGGTCTGTTGCGAACATAATCACAAATAATACTACCCCTGCGCGGCGACAGGCATAGACAACGTCATAGTCCATCAACCTGGCTGCAAAGTTGTTCCGCTCGTCATATGCGGCAGGAGTTAGCGGCCGTAGTTCGGTGTATATGTTTCCGAGCCACGAAGTGATTGAGTGTCGCGCTTAAGGTTCTTCTTTCGCGTCCCCTGTCAGCGAGCCGCCTGACCAGATAAGTTTATATTCCGCGCCTTCACAACACACTTTCCATCGCGACATTCCGAGTCGAACATCGCGGCTGGTTTCCTCTCCGTGGAAGGTTCTTGGTAACAATCGTGCCGAGCGTTATCAGCGTGAGCCCATTCACGGAACTCCTCCGAGTATGCGCGATTCACCGAGCTCATACCCCAGGGTCATCCCGCCACATCAATGACGCCACACTCAGAGGAATTATCGCAACGAAACCACTCATCCTTCCTTGTTGCCTCGAAATTGGCGGCTGCAGCGGTAGCGCTAGTCAAAAGGATCAATAGCAATTCTGTCGATAGGATTCTTATGGCTGTTCGCATATCCCTTTAACATACTCCTACCCCTGACTACCTATCCAGAGGAAAGGCCCTTTTCGAGAGCGAACTCGCGAGGCGGGAGATTCATTCGGTTACGACTCGGGCCATTTTCATTTTCAGCGCTTGTTATAAAAAATGGTGGAAAAAGGTAGGCGCCACAGCTCACTCAGCGCGGCGTGACCGCGCGACCACCTCGATTGATCTTAAGCACCTGGCTAAGACCCTCGATATCTCCTCGCTCGTTAAAGGAATAGGGGCCGAATATTCCGTTAAACCTGGTGCTTCGAAGGTATTCAACGGGATCCTGGGGCTGAGTGATAGCTGAGGAGAGCGCGCGAAATCCCTCAAATGTTGTGGCGAACGAATAGGTCCATGATTTCATCGGCCCATAGCGCGTGGTGAACTCGGCGAAAAGCCGTCTCCCCTCCTCCGTCGCGATATCATCGAGCGCGGGAGTATCGACTGTGATTACCCCTTCAGCGTCAGCGCCCGCGAGTGAGAAGAACGCGGCGCTCGCGCCCAGATAAAACGTGTAGAATGGCACATTGAGACCGATCTCTTTGGCTTGCCTCAACATTCGATACGCGCCACCCTCATCCTGCGCGTTCAGGAACAATCCATCGATCTTTTTCGAGCGTAGCCTCAAGAGCGCTGGCTTGAAATCAGGATCTGAAGGCAAGGCGTCTTCGGCATAAATGACGAGGTTGTCGCCTGGTGGAACCTTTTGTAGACCCTCAAGTATGCCCTGGCAGAAATCGGTTTGCGCGCTCAAGATTCCAAAAGAACGGTGCTCTTTTCGCAGGCGAGACATAAGGACTCTCACCCCGACTTCATCACTTGGATGGGTGCGAAAGATATAAGCTCCCGCCCCTGAGATCCTCGCCGATGACACAACCGTTCCGATCGTAGGAACGCCGAGTCGATCAAGCACAGGAGCCGCGCCTAGAAGCGCGCCACTGCATCCATAGCCAACGACTCCTTTGACCTTATCTGATGAGGTGAGTTTCTTCGCCACCGTGATAGCGTCTTTCGGATTGCACTTGTCGTCTTCAATGATGAGGCGAAACCTTCCCTGCCCTATCTTCTCGTTGGCGAAAAGGAGCACATTCTTTATGTCTTCACCGTATGTGGAACCTTCGCCAGTGAGGATAGTTGAGACGCCGATAGCGATTGGCTCATCGGCTACCGCACACGTATGGGGCGCCGAAAAAACAAACGCTAAGAGGAGCGAACGAATGTAGCGGAGGAAAGAAAACATTGTGACTTTTCCGAATCGCTCTGAACGATAGAGCACATCTGTTGTACGAGACAAGTAATAGAGCGACCACAACTATACGCTATATAGATCAATTCTGCTGCTTCCTCTTAGCCTTCCAGCGACAGGTGTCCAGTTACTACCGACGGAATATCTTGACGTGATTATGCTGGTTGACCCGGTAACTGGGCGGTGTGCTGCCCTGGCGATGTCGCGTCAATGCAGTCTTCGTCACTCACGAGCCACATGAGCCAGCCGCTGATACATTCCATCCTGGTTGTGTAGGAATCTCCTGTCACTGTGTCAGTCCAACGTACAACAGACTCTCCCGCTGGGAGCCGAACCGGATACGCTGTCTCCTCGCCTTTGAAGGTATGCACCTCGCTACCGATTCGTCGGTTGGTCGTGTAATACGAGGTTCCAAGAATATCTGAGCGTGACACCGCACCTTTGGCGTGGAAGGGGCCGTTCACGCAGCCACTCAGGGCACCGTAAGAAAGGAGTAAAAGCAGATACAGCGCGAGTGAAACGAGTTTGGGAGGTTTCATGCTCGGATAGTATCGAAGCGATATGTGTTAGGCAAAACAGGTCTCTAGCCGTTTCACGTCCTGAAGTCCCATCGCCATAGGGCAAGTCTGCGTTCTTCATAAAAAGCTCGGCACTTTCAGGGGTTTCAGCAATCCTTTTCCCCATCCCCCACATCATATCAATTACGGAGTAGTGCGATCGGTGAGGCCCCCGGTCGTCCTCAGTGGAAGGCAGTTTGGCGTTTGATCTATCTAACTACTCAATGTGCCAGAGAAAAAGCAGCTATGTCAGTATCAAGGTTTTGTCGGGTAACGTCCCAGCTGTTAGGTCGGTTTCGGCAGGTCGCAGCTGCCCTGGCTTGTCTGATTCCAGTCGTCTCAAACGCGGTAGCTACACCCTGCTCAAGTTCAAACGTTACGATCGCGCGCATATCGGCTCCGACATTCTACATCGATACCCGCAGCCCTGGATTGTATGGAACGTACATCGAGTACAAGCTCACAAATACTGGGGCAAGCGATATCGCGGACCTGTGGGTAAAGCTTGAGGGGTTTTCTGGAACTCTGATGTCGCTGGGCACGCATGAGGATGGCATAAGCCACGTCGGGCGATTACAGCCTGGCGCAGCTAACAGCAAGTATGTGTACTTCTATCTGAAGGGAATTGATCCAGGAAATGGCGCCATGCCGACTCAGAGCCATAATGTCGCGCTCTATACAGCAAAACCATCACTCGGTTCCTTCTTCTGTGCTGACACATTTAGTTATACAGAGATAGTCGACACGATCGACGCCAACGCCAATAAAGTGACTAGCGTATCCTTTTCACCAAACCCCCCTGAATTAGGTGGATCGTTGACGATAACGGTATTGGGTGACACTGGCACGGTTGGGGGCGACGGAATAATCGCGATGTCGCCGGCCGTTCTCTCGTCGTGACCAGCGTCGAGTTTCGAGTTACAGGACGTATCCATCACACTCTCAAGCTCCGCGAACCCGCCAGTCACTCAAACCGAAAACGATACGCTTTACCTCTCAGGGCAGTCCTCGGCGGATCGAAGCTACACACTCACCTACACATTCGGCGTAAAAGCGCCCGTGAACACCAGCACCTCGATCTTTCCTGTGAACTACATCAATAGCGGTAACCCCGTGAAGCACACCGACACTTCAGGCTTCGGGTCGCTCACACCTATCTCCGCCACGACGAGCAGTATTAGGATCTCGTCGGTCACATCAAACGAGAGCACAGGAACGTGCTTCTCCTCAGGCGTCGGTGGGACAACAACGATCTCCACCACTATTACCAACACAGGTACGAGTCCTGTAACGTTAGACGACATCGCTGTAACGCTTCCCAACGTCACCATCGATTCTTCGACGAGCACCTTTGGTGGCTCGTCAATCGCGGATCCCGATATCACCAACTCAGGCGCCCTCGCCACCTGGCACGGATTATTCACGATCCCTGGGGGAAACAGCCGTGTTCTTTCCTTCGCCGTGACCGTGCCGAATACCGATGGTGTGTACGATTTCACTGCCATCGCGCATATCGATTCTACGCAGATCGACTCAACAACAGGCACCTCTGACAACGCGCCCGCTCATGGCTACACTTGTGTGGGAGCTCCGCCAACCGCTACCCCTGCTTCCACTCCTACGAATACGCCGACGACCACCCCGACAGCCACACCCACATCCACCGCGACAGCGACGCCCACGATAACGCCGACCTTCACAGTGACATCTACGCGAACTTCGACACCTGCGGCTACCCCGACAGCAACCCCAACGTTAACCGTGACCCCTGTCGACACTGACTTCGACAACGATGGAATTCCCAACTCTGTTGAGGGAAGTGGAGACACCGACAGTGACGGCATACCGAACGATCAAGACCTTGATTCCGACAACGATGGGATTCCCGACATAATCGAAGCTGGTGGAACAGATGCCGACGGTGACGGCATCGCGGATTCCCTCACCGACTCAGACGGTGATGGACTCTCAGATCTCTACGACTCGGATAGCGGCGGAACCAGCCAACCAACCCCCGACACCGATGACGATGGGATTCCCGACTATAAAGACCGCGACAGCGATGGGGATGGCATATTCGATCTTATAGAGCGTGGGGGAACTGACCTTAATAACGATGGAGCGATAGACTCCACAACGGACAGCGACGGTGACGGGCTCGCGGACGACTACGATCCATCAAATGGTGGCTCAAACATCCCCGCCCCAGATACTGACGGCGATGGACGACCTGACTACCGTGATCTCGATAGCGATGGAGACGGTATCTCCGACCGAATCGAGTCACAGGACATCAATGATTTTAAAGAGCCTACCGGTACAGACTCTGACTCCGATGGTATCGATGACACCTATGATAACAGCGGTGGCGGAACTCCACCTGCCGTACCTGATATTGACGGTGATGGCACACCAGACTTCCGCGATGTTGACTCAGAGGGAGACGGCATCGATGACTATCGTGAGGCCTTCGACTTCAACGGTGATGGAGTGCCCGATGTGTCCCCTTCTGGCGTTGACATCGATAACAATGGAATAGACGACGCGTTTGACACATATGCGCGTCCAGACTCCCTCAAGGCGGCATGGCGTGAAGCTCCCGCCTCTCTGGGGTGTACAGGTGTAGACATCAGCAATCGTCTTAGCGCGGTGAATTCCTCCAACTTCAAGATTCGAGATAGAGCGGAGACGTTTGCGGCCAAGATAAGAGCATGCGGCGGCGGCAATCGAACCAGTCAGCTAACCCAGATACGCGCCACGGCGCGCCAACTTACGGATCAGCTCTCTAGTTCTTGTGGTGGGCAGATCTATCAGTGCGAAGCAAACCAGTGCACCACGACGGCGATTCGCGCCGACAAAAATCGAATGCGAACACTCGCCCGAGGCCTCGCTACCCGCCAGAAGCGCGTGAAGCTTGACGCCATCAGGTCTTGTGGTTCGGCTCCCAAACGACCCGGCGAGGTCGATAAGCGAAAGAACACTGACGACCACCTCAAGGACCTGCTTCGCGCGATCGGTCGCCTGCCAAACTCCGTGACGAGATGTCCGTGATAAGGAGACCCCCTAGCTCTACGTCGGAGTGCTCCAGTCTCTAGGCTTACGAGTCAGGGAAGTGGGCTGGCAAGATGGCTACCCCTCATATCTGCGAAATCGGCGCTATTTTCTTGGACGGAGGGCTAGAGGGTCGATACTAGAAAGCTTCTTACCTCCTCTATAGCCTGCTTTCCTTTCTGCATCATTTGGATACTGTCATTTCGGTAGTGATGATTTTCCAAGCAACAAAGGAAGCGGTGCTGATGATAAGACGCGTGGTTTATGCGACGTGAACTTTGTTTTGCAGGGCCGGTCCCGCCCAACCATATCTAAGCTTCGGACCAGGGAAGGGGAAATAATCACTAATGAGGGATCTTTGTCAGCTCTTCTGAGCAAAAATTTCCCATCCGCCGACGAGCTTGTATGACCGTCCAATCAAGTACCATGGCGATTTTAAGGAATAGGCTGCCAGGGTCTTCAGAAAGTGCTCCCTGAAGGAAGTTTCGACAATTGATGGTCTGCTACGTAAGGTCCGAAAGGTTCCACGTGATAATTTACCGTTAAAATAAGACTCCCAAAACTTCTGTCCGAGGTCATGAACATGGGCGGGATACGTTAAATCCAACTTTATTCCGAAGTGACCACATAGTTTCATGATAGGAACCATATATGGAGTGCGGGCATAGAAGATACCGCCCTTCTCGAGGAGGTTGAAGCAGGAATCTAGTATGTGACACGGCTTGGGAATATGTTCAATTATCGCGCTCGCGATGATAAAATTATGTCTAGAAGAAATTTCCTCCAGCGTAGCCTTTCTGCTAATCGTGATGCGGCTATCTTGAGGCAAGATAACGTCTTCATTATAATCAACTACTGATATGTCTACCTTGCTAGCGCCTTTCTTGAGCAGTTCAACAGCCACCGCATGAGAAATAGCGCCGTCGCCGCCGCCAATGTCGAGAATTGATATATGTAAGTCTCTTTGATGCTGTCTATACACTCTAGCCAGATGCCGACCAAAACGAGAGGTGCCGTCAAACGTGGTCCTGTTGGCAGAGTCTGAAAATAGTGGGGATTCATAATATTTAGCGTAGTATGCCTCCAGAGCCCTATCTGTGGGCATTCTAGAGGCGCTAGCCGCATGACATACAGCGCAGTCTAGCAGGACGACGTCTGGTGTGCACTGCAAGAGACACAAAGGCTTGCGGTCAATTGAGCCGCAAATGGGGCACTCATGCCCAAGCGGCTCAAGTAGGTCGGTCTCCAAATGCATGGATTGATGGAAAACTGCCGCACTTATTTTCATTTCAGTTCCGATTGTTTTTTCGTTCACATCCACACTAAACGGCTGGCGCTTCACTTACCGCTCATCCATT
>CAIVDM010000130.1 GCA_903904735.1 uncultured delta proteobacterium | reverse complement strand
CACGGGCAGATATCAAGAGAAGTCACCGTAACCTCGTGAGTGATGTATCGGAGTGATGTAGGATTGGCGTTTCGATCACCTAAGTCAGCCCCAACACAATACGCTGAACAAAAGAGCGATGCTCTAGCTTTATGTTGAGTTCGGTCAAGCCGCATCCTTTCGTAGAACGGCTCTAGCTGAATCCTATTCTGAGTGCACATAAGAGATTCTCAGTTCAAGGAAAGAAAGATGACAGGTTTCGCTGAAACTGCCTTCCTATCTGACTTTAGAGGAGCAATTTCTCTTCTAATTTAAGCGCGATTACATAAGACTTCCGGCTGTTGAAAGTGGCAAGTCTGCCTCGTTCATCTCAATCATCATTTCGAATGAAATGATCACTAAACGCATAAGGAGTACAGTATGGTAACTTTTAGTGAAATTAACGGAGCTGTGAACATTACCTCAGAGGCGAGCGTTGCGGCGACTCGACGACAGGAGTCCATGATGGATTTGGTTAATCCTTTGGTGACTGGCAATCCACGCGCTGAGGCTCTCGGTCTTGTTCAACGTGACAGCCTTGAGAACGTATTCGCCTCGGGATCGTGCTGCCACGCCACCGGTACGTGGGGCTGCCGTGCACAGGATTCAGGCAATAGTTTGCCTGCCATGCAGGCTCTCATTGCCGCTGTCGCGCGCAATTAATAATGTTCGGGATTGGAGGCTCGCGAGCGACAAGCAGCTTGCTGGGCCTTCAGTCCTCTTTCTTTTCAGGAGCGGATTCTCAATATTCCAGAACTCGCTGAAATGTTAGTCACCGAAAACATACCCGAGACCCGATTATCCCAGGGGTTTTACATATGAGTGCTCTGCCAAACCTAGACCAAAACGGTTTATCCAATATCGAGTCTTTTCTTAGTTCCAGCGCGTCGAGAGCCCGCTCAGTTGAGTCAGTGATTGTTTCTCTGAGTCCGGAGTACACACTTGTTGAGGCAGATAAGATTGTCGGGGATCTCAGACGGGAATTGGATCCCCTCATAAGGGAACAAGATGTGGAATCTTTTCTGCTTCCCAAGGATGGAAGGGCCGGTGGAATAATTCCGCTTAAAGGCAAAAGAAAAGAGGCGTTCGACCGAATGAAAGACGGCTCTGCTTGGAATGACGCGGTTGGCTCGCTCTCTCTTGGCACAATCGAAAAACTGGTGACAAACGGAATCCTTACAGCGCGTTGGTCTAGTACTGAGTTGACCGGAGCCGCTGTGGTTGTTCTGACGAGGTTCTTGACAGATCAACTTGAGAAGACCGTCCTGACTAGCGATCCTCTGTCCTCCGCGTGTATAGCGCATGCGTCCAGATTTACCCCTTTAGACAGACTGTGCGTCGCTAATCGTCTCTATCGTTACAATCACTATAGCGCTTTCGGTAGTGATGTTTGTGAGGCAATCAGTCGCAGGGTTAACAGCCTCTTGTCCGCAGGAGGAGGTTCTACATTCTCAGAGGTTGCTGTCTCTCAAGCAAGCTCGGGATGGCATTTTTTCGAAAGCAAAACCATAAAGCCAAAACGAATAAGGGATTTCGATTATAAACTGTACCTGAGTCCCGTACCTGGGGACACAGAGGTCTGCGTCAGGGATCTTTTGACTGCGCTTTCCGACACCGCCGCGTCGGCGTGGAAGGTTGGTCGGGGATCGTATGGAATCTCTCGACCGGATAAAATATGCATTTATTTTAGTCAGCAGCATGAAGCGGATGCCGCCGCTGAGCTACTCGGAGCAACTATTAAAAACATCCGAGTTCAGGGAATTCCCTTCACACGGAGATATGACCTGACAGGCCTGGTTTCAGGGGGAATCGACCCTCCAAAGTCTGATCTGCGTGATGATCAGAGAATGGGAACAAGCTGGCGAGTTTGGATTAGCTCTAAGGTCGGTCGGTCGCTCGTTCTCGCTGGCGCGCACAAGCGATACCCTATATCGGCTGAACAGAACGCGTTATGGACACTGAAGGTGCTTGGAGTCGATCCTGAACGGTGGTGTGTTACTGACGAAAACTTTTGGAGGAATTAAAATGTCCGATCACGACGTCAATATAGCTTTCGCAACCAATCACGACATATCAATTACGCCTATCTCAGAGGTTCCGGAGTGGGTGCTTGCGAAGCTCGATTCAAACGAAGGGGATTTCGTCATCTCTCGGCCGTATGGTCGAGGCAGCTCACTGCTTGTCAATTCGCTTGGTGTAAAGGTAGTAGAAGCGTTTCGTCAAAGCAATTCAATTGCGGCCGCCCTGCGCTCGCTCTGTGAGCAGGAGGGCGTAGCGGCGGAGGGGCTAGTAAGGGCGGTGTATCCACTCCTTGAAAAACTAATTGAACAAAACTTTCTGGTGAAAGACGAGGAGTTGCGTGGACTGTCTCAAGCTCTCTCTGTCAGATCATACGGAGTAGACGATTACTTCCGCGAGTATTTGATTGTAGCCAAAGTTCAGCAATACGACGATTCAGCGGTGTTCAAGGTTAAACTCCCTGATGGTAGATACGGAGCTTTGAAGATACTGAGACTGGGAACTTCGGAATTG
>CAIVDM010000129.1 GCA_903904735.1 uncultured delta proteobacterium | reverse complement strand
CCCTATTTCGAGACGCGCTGCGCCCCGCCCGCGCGGAGTTCTTTTCATACCGAGTCTCCACTGACAAGCGAGCTGAAGCGCACACTTCAGCGGTCTCATCGCCAGATGCGTCATCGATAATAAGAACCTCAAGAGCGACGCGGGCTCTTCCAAGAGCGTAGACGCAAGCCTGCTCTAGCGCCGCGAGACAAAAGCGCAATCGAGGAGCTTCGTTACAAGTGATAATAACTACGGAGAGATCCATGTGTGATTATGATATCGTACGATGCTACCAAGAGCGGGTGAAGTCTCACAACTTCAAAACCGGATTCGTAGGAATAGAATCGGCGGAGTCCCACTTCCACCCCATCAGATCGCGACGCATTCGGTAGGATAGACTCCATGCTTTGGTAACTAACTCCGCTGACGAAGTGAGCGTATCAGTTCGGCTAAGAGCGTATTCTCTCTCTTTCCGTCTTGATCCCAAGTAACGCTCTTCTTATTGTGTCGGCACGATGTCCCGAGCCGTTTTTTTAGCTATTCTATCCGTGTTTTCTATCGCAAACACACTGTTTGCCGAGCCCCCCGTCTCTACGCCTGTCGAAAAGCCAAATGTTATTCTGATTACGGTCGATGCTCTCCGTCGGGACCGCATGAGTCTTTACGGGCACAACCGCAAGACGACTCCCCATTTGGATGAGTTCGCGAAAGAGGCCCTCGTTTTCGAGAATACCTACGCGACATCAGCTCATACCAGCCCCGCGATAGTCTCGCTTTTAACCGGTCAGGTGCCACCTGTTCACGCCCAGACCTCATCATTCTCATCTTATGATGCACTCATTCCCACACCGATACGTGAACTCGCCTCACGCGGATACGACACGTTCGGCCACTTTCACTCCGGACCCACGTACGAAAATCTTGGATTAGTCGCCGCGCTACACCGCCGAGAGATCGATGAACTTCTCTCGTTGCGCGCTCGCGTACCACGACCATTTTTCGCCTGGATTCATACCAGCGATACTCACCTGCCGTACCGCCCGGCGGAGCGATTGGCGGGGGAGTTCACACGTCACCTGACAAAGAAAGGTCGTCGTGATCCCCTGGACACTCCGCTCGTACGGGCCGCTGGCGAGTTTCGGATGATCCTGAGAGCTGGGCGTTTCACACTGCCATACGCTCATGCCGAGGGCGTCTCGGTGACCGAAGGAGATCAGGAGACGCTGCGAGCAATCTATGACGAATGTGTTTTGAGCGCGGACACCAAGGTAGGGTTGTGGCTCGACCAAATGAGGAAGAATGGATTACTCGACCGCTCAATCGTCATCATCAGCGCGGACCACGGAGAGGAACTGTTGGAGCATGGTTGGTTAGGGCACGCTTCAACAAGTTATGACGGCAAGTTGACCGACGAAGTTCTCAAGGTGCCGCTCATCATCCGATTGCCAGGTGGCCGCCTAGCGGGACGCTATAGGGCGATGACTTCTCAAGTCGATGTGATGCCGACGGTTTTTGATCTCTTACAGATTGATAATTCGCGCTTGGAGCCATTTCAGCAGGGTCACTCACTGCTCCCTGTGGTGAAGGGCACCGTGGCGGAATCGCGCGATCATGTTTTCGCGGAAACCACTTTCAAGGGCTGGACCACACCGTATAATGAGGTTGGCTATCGCGTCAGTATGCTGCGGACACTGAGCAGGAAATACGTCTCGGCCGTTCGCCCTACAGGGGAGGCGACTACCGCTTTCGATTTGCGCTCAGATACCGGGGAACTGCACGATCAATGGCGCTCGAAACGATCGGAGTATAGAGAGATTCAACAGCAGTTTACCAAGCTCACGAATGAGTATCGAGACACCGGGGCGAAAATGGTTTTCGCCGCGGCCGAGATGCATCTGAAAGCGATAGAGGACGGCGAAGAACGCGCGCGCCACCTGAGAGCGATTGAGAATCTCGAAGCCACCTGGGGATTGGAGCGGTTCTCGTTCTTACAAGTGCCAGAGAACCAAAAACGTTGGGAAGCGATAGAGTCACGGGCCGCGTCAAAGTGATATCCGAGAAGTCGTGACAGCCACCACTTTCCCACTTTTTCGAGGCCGTCCCATTTTAGGAGCGTGCGCTACCACTCCATATTCCTCCTCTAACGAGTCAAGAAACTCTGGTGAACCGGTCGGCAAATCACGTCGAGTACATTTTCGAAGCTGTGCTACTCTCTCCGCTTCAACTGGAGACCTCAGCCAGTCAAACCAGTCAACTTTCATAGCCAATCGACGGGCAAGGGGCGCCACCTGCGTCAAATAAGGGTCCTTCGTCCCATTACAGTGCGCTCTTGCGCTTGACCACGGATAGTCCATCGCGTGAGCCACGATCCCTGCCTCGACCGGGTTACGATAAATGTACTTCACCGCGGTCCAAAAGTAAGAATCATCAACTGCGCTAGAATAGAACCGAGACTGCCAGAGATGCCCCGTCCAATTATGACGGGTATTTAAATATTCAGCGTAGCGTTTATGAGTCACCTGAAAAACCCACTGAAGTGAGTCCCTCTCATGAGGAACAACCAAATGATGGACGTGATTTGTCATCAACGTGTATGCCAACAGGTCCGCGCCGTAACGAGCGGCATTGTGTGAGAGCAGATCTAGGTACACGAAGCGATCGCGCTCGGTAAAGAAGACATCCTGTCGCCTAGCGCCACGTTGTGTGACGTGGTGAGGAATGAGTGGAATTACGGCTCTACTTCGGCGCGGCATATCCATTTTAATCGGATTAATCGCGCGAAAGTTGCGTAAAGTGGGAAAGTGGTGGCTGTCACGAGTTTTATTAAAATGAGCAATACAGGGGATGTATCGGCTCGGGTTTTGGAATTCCTGTTCCTCGTGCCTCGATGAAGAGGTAATTCCCACGCAGTGGATGATCTCGCAGCGCCTGTATGCTTGCGATAGTCATGTCATCAGGAGGCTCAAGCTTCACCGAAGAGTCCGCTGATCCGCAGCGGTAGCGTTCATCGTGATTGAATTCCGGTAAGATAGCGTGATTAAACGAATAGAACTTATCTATGGTGAACCCCGCTCGACGCACTAGAAGCTCGATTTCGCGGACGGAGAACTCGTGTGCATGAATGACTCCCACCGGAGGTGGCCCGAATGAGGGAAAAAACATCGGAGATTCCCACTCTAGAGATCTTCGGATAGCGTTGACAGAATTAAGATTCGGGGTGCTCAAATACATCAGTCCGCCATCTCTAAGGAGCCTCCTCATATCGCAGATCGCACCGAGAGGGTCCCTGCGAAGATGCTCAATAACTTCTAAACAGATAACGACATCGAATGAGCCGTCAGCGAATGGAGCCGATATTTCAATATTATGCCGCTCTACAGAGAAACACTCTCCCCTCTCTGCTCCACTTACGTGCCGGGAGAACTCAAAAGCATCTGGAGACTGGTAGATAAACGACTCAGGTGACCCAATCATGCGAACCTTCAGGTGTGGAGCGAGTCGACTGAGGAGGAAACCCTCGAGAGGCGAGGCACCCACTACGAGAGCTTGCTGTGCATGAGCGAGGCAAGGATAGATCATGCCATAAGCGGTGATGAGCCGCTCTTTGTGCCCATTATCAATATAACGCTTATGAAGAACCTCGAAGCCAGAATGCCTTGTCGTAGCGCACAGTTCGCGGTCGAACAACGCTTGCACCTTACGGTCTGCGTCATT
>CAIVDM010000128.1 GCA_903904735.1 uncultured delta proteobacterium | reverse complement strand
GCGTGTGAGGCGCTCGCATTGGGGGCGCAAGACCGCGCCTTCGCGCAAGAAGCGCTCGAGACCAAGGGAAGCTGGGTAGCGTTTCTCTCACCAACGGCGGTCCATGTATTCTCTGACATGATGGCGCGAGAGTTTCCCGAGAGGGCGAGCTTGCCGAACGTCCTCATCGCGGTTCAGGGGACGGGAACCGCGGCGGCGGTTAAGGAGTGTTTTAAGAGGGCGGCCGATTTTATTCCGACGGTTTTTGTCGCCGAAGAGTTCGCCAAGGAGTTCGCCCCGCAGCTTCGCTCTGACCAACTGGTGTTAGTGCCTCAATCGGCTGAAGGGAGGGATCTCTTTGCGCCCACCCTGAGAACGCTCGGAAAGCAGGCGCGTAGCTTTAGTCTCTACGGTCTTAACGCGCGCCCAGTGGAAGTGGAGCGGTACGAGGCACTTAAGGGGATGTCAGGCGAAGATACGGTCGTTGTTTTTATGAGCCCCTCGGCTGTTCGGGCGGCGGTGCAGGAGGCTGGGGACGCCCTCATTGGCAAGCGCATCCTCTCGGTTGGACCGATTACTACTCAGGCGATCCGAAAAGCGGGGCTTTCCCTTTGGCGAGAGGCTAGGGAGCACTCCGAGGAGGGGATTCTCGAGGCTTTATCGAGCTAGCGAGTGAAAAGCGACCTTCAATGCTCATGGAACGAGTCGATTCCTGGTCGGCAAATTGGGACGTTTCTTGAAAAATTATCGAAGGTTAGCTAACGTAAGAGGGCATTTCTAAGGAGCCCTTACGATGATCGATCTTCACGACCTCCGCGAGCGACCAGAGCAATATCAACAAGCATGTGACAATAAGCGCGTCGCGTTCAATGTGCGCGCGTTCCTTGAACTCGACACCGAGTATCGACGTGTGCGTAGTGAGGTTGAGTCGATGCGCGCCGCGCAGAACGCGGTCACCAAGGAGATCCCAAAACTCCAAGGCGCCGAGAAGGAGCAGAAGCTAGCCGAGATGAAGGGGCTCGCTGAAAAAGTTAAGGAAGGCGGTGCTACGCTCAAGGACCTTGAGGATCGCTGGACGAAGGAACAGCTACGCATCGCCTCAATTCCGCTTGAGGGAGTGCCGGTCGGAAAGGACGATACGGAGAATCGCCTTAACCGTAGCTGGGGAGAGATCCCTAAGCCAGGCTTTGAGATTCGTGACCACGTTCGGCTCGGCAAAGAGCTTGACCTGTTCGATATCGAGCGCGGAGTGAAGATCGCTGGCGCGCGCAGCTATTTCTTAAAGGGCGACGGCGCCCGTTTGCAGCACGCTATCTTGAGCCTCGCGATGGATACGCTCCATAAATCGGGCTACCTGCTTATGGACCCACCACACATCGTTAACTACGAGGCGATGATGGCGACCGGTTACTTCCCGGGTGGTGAGGAGATGGCGTACCATCTTGACGAGCGCGACGATGGATTGCATCTGATTGGAACGGCGGAGGTTCCAGTAGCTTCGTACCACTCCGATGAGATCCTCTCTCTCGATGAGCTGCCAAAGCGTTACGCTGGTTACTCGCCATGCTATCGACGTGAGGCGGGCGCCTACGGAAAGGACACGCAGGGACTCTACCGCGTGCATCAGTTCTACAAAGTAGAGCAGGTGGTGATCTGCAAGGCGGATCCAGAAGAGAGCATGAAGCTGCACCACGAACTGCTTGGAAACGCCGAGAAGGTAATGCAGTTGCTTGAACTCCCGTACCGCATCGTGGATGTGTGCACTGGAGACATGGGGCAGGGGCAGGTTTACAAGCACGATATCGAGACGTGGATGCCATCGCGCAACGCCTACGGCGAGACGCATAGCTGCTCCTCGTTCTACGACTACCAAGCGCGGCGCCTCAACACTCGCTATAAGGATAGCTCGGGTAAGAACGTGTTCTGTTACACGCTCAACAATACCTGCATCGCCTCCCCGCGCGTATTGATCCCGATGTTGGAGAACCACCAGAACGCTGACGGCTCCGTGACGATTCCAAAAGCGCTCAGACCGTACATGGGTGGGCAAGAAGCGATCGTCGCTAAGAAGTAACTCGGGAACAAAGGAAACGTTGTGGGAGAAGCGGCGCGAAATATCCAAGGAGCGAACGTGAAGTCAGAATCGAAGTTTATCGGCGCGTTGCGCGGCGTGAAGAGTGAGGCTCCACCGATGTGGATGATGCGGCAGGCTGGGCGGTATCTCCCAGAGTATCGCAAGCTCCGCGAGGGGAACTCCATGCTTCAGATGGTGATGACCCCTGAGCTAGCGTGCGAGGTGACGTTACAGCCGCTCAGACGTTTTCCCCTCGACGCCGCGATTATCTTCGCCGATATCCTGACGCCACTTATCGGCATGGGAATCAACCTTGAGTTCAAGAAGGGAGAGGGACCCGTTATCGACAATCCGGTGCGTACCGCGAAGGATGTGGACAACCTACGGGTGCCGGAGCCGCGCGAGAACGTTGGGTACACCCTCGACGCGATTCGCATGGTAGTGTCGGAGCTTAAAGGGAAGACCCCGCTCATCGGTTTCTGCGGCGCGCCATTTACACTCTCTTGTTATCTCATACAGGGCGAGAGCCCAGGGGATCTTGAGTACACCAAGGGACTCATGGTCGGCGAGCCTGAGAAGTGGCATGCCCTACAAATGAAGCTCGTGAAGCTATCTGCTGACTATCTCGTGGCGCAGGTAGAGGCGGGGTGTGAGTCCTTGCAGATATTCGACTCGTGGTTGGGCTTCGTTGGCCCGCGCGAGTATGACCGATTTGTTGAGCCATACCTGAAAGCGCTCATCGAGGATGTGCGTTCACGCGTATCGGTGCCGGTCGTGTTTTTCGCCACGAGCGTCGCTGGATTGTTCCCGCGAATCTCAAAGCTTCCCGTTGACGCGTTCGGTGTGGATTGGCGCGTGTCGCTTCCGCAGGCAAGGGGGCTTCTAGGGCGTGATACGCCACTACAAGGGAATCTCGATCCACAGATATTGGCTGGACCGTGGGAGTACGTTCGCTCCTCGACGAAGGCGATTCTTGATGAGGCAAAGGAGCTTCCATCGCACATCTTCAATTTAGGTCATGGCATACTGCCGCATACTCCGGTTGAGAACGTGGAGCGCTTAGTGGAGTTCGTGGGGAGCTACCGAGCATGACCCATCTGTTCGCGGTGTGCAGTATCGGGCTCTATATCGTGGTGACGGCTGTGTACCTCTTTCAGTTATGGCGTCCGAGCAGAGAAGGTCGCTCTGTAACGTCGGCGCGAGTCGCGTTTATGCTCGCCTTCGCGTTGCACACAATCACGATGGCGCTCGTAGTGCTTGAGCCCGGTATGCGAGTGCTCGATAACGGGGCGGATTATTTTCTGTGGGTTTCGTGGGCGACGGCGTTAGTGTTCTTTCTCTTTCGTCGAAAGCTTGAGTATCCGATCGTTGGCGCTTTTGTGGTGCCAGTAATTGTCGCGTTTATGGGCAGCTCGTCATATTTGCTTCACGCGGGAGCGTCCTCTCTCATGGAGAGGGAAGAGAGTGGCGTGAGTGTCCTGCTATCGTTTGCGCACGCGGTGCCGGCTCTCGTTTCGGTAGTTAGTCTCGCCATGGCGCTCATCGTGAGCGCCGTGTTTCTCATCGTCGATAAGCGATTAAAGCGACGTCCCGCCGTGGCGCTACTCAGTTCAGGCCCTGATCTTCAATTGCTTGATCGACTAAATCGACAGCTGGTGCAGATCGGTTTCGTGGCGATCTCACTGGTGGTGGTGAGTGGCGGTTTGTGGGCCGTAAGCGAACAGAAGCCGATCTTCTCGCTCGACACCTCGGTCATTTCAGGGCTGGTGGTATGGCTCTTGTTGGCGTGCATCTTACACGCGCGACTCGTCTTAGAGTGGTCGCCCAAAAAAGTCTCTAGATTCACCGTTCTCGTCACCGCGTCGTTTTTCGTCTCCGTATTCCTGGTGATGGCGATGGCGGGTCGTATAACTCACGCTTTGTTGTGGTCATAAAGATGGTCGCGTACGCGCAGACAATGTCAGCTAACACCGTGTACGACCCTCGACTGGTCGTCACGGGCGTTAGCTTTCGTACGCTCGATATAGACGGCCGAGAGCGGCTGGCGCGCAAGGCTCCCGATCCGGAGAGACTCGCGGAGAGATTGCTTAGTGAAGGGATAGCCAGAGAGGCGGCGGTTATCTCAACGTGTAATCGATTTGAGATAGTGTCGGTCGGTGGAGAAGGAGGAGGGTTGCGAAGGTTCTTTGAGAGCCTCTTAGAGCTCCCCGAGGCCAATCACGACGCGTTGTACCAATACACTGACGCGTCGGCGGTGCGGCACCTCTACCGAGTATCGTCGAGCCTCGACTCGATGTTGGTCGGAGAAGTTCAGATACTAGGACAGGTAAAGAAGGCGTATCAGCGCGCTATCGAGATGGGGAGTGTCGGATCTCACCTCCATCATCTCTTTCAGAGCGCCTTTCATGTAGCCAAGAAAGTTCGCACGCACACTGATATCGCCCAGAACGGGGTATCGCTTAGTTACGTCGCGGTGCGACTGAGTCAGCAGATATTCTCCGATCTCTCTAAGACCTCGGTCCTGATTATCGGAAGCGGTGAGATGGCTGAGCTGGCGGCCCTGCACCTCTGCTCGCACGGCTGCCGCAAGATAATGGTGGCCAACCGCACGGTTGAACGCGCCGCGGAGCTCGCGGAACGATTCGGGGGATTAGCGGTGTCGTTAAGTGATGTCGATAGAGCGCTCGAGGACGCTGATATCGTTATCGGCTCAATCTCTATCGACCGACCGATACTTACCTCCGCTTCGGTTCGCTCGCGTGGTGGGAGCCGTCCGTTGTTTTTGATAGACCTTGGTGTGCCTCGCAACTTCGCGCCGACGCTCGCCGACGTGGATAACGTGTACCTCTACAATATCGATGACCTGGCCGCGATAGCCGCCGAGAATAAGGCGCTTCGTGACGCCGCCGCCAAAGAGGCCGAGATAGTGATTGAGTATGGATTGATGCAGTTTGAACGGTGGCGTAAGAAGCTCGAGGCTTCCCCTGCCATCGTTGATATTCGAGCTCGTATCGAACACATCTGCCGCGACGCGTTATCGCAATCGCTCCCTAAGAGCTCGGAATCTCAAGCCAAAATTATCGAGCATCTGACGCATACCCTGTCACGGCGCATCGGGCATGAATTAACCGCCGTGCTTGAACGTCATACTGGGGTCACTTCAAGTGATAGAGACGATCCCCCGTTTCTCCTAATTCCGCCAACCTCGTAGAGAGTGAGAGCAGCTACTATGCGAAGTGTCACACGACGATTCATGCGCGCCAAGACGATGGTCGCGCGGCGCGTCTTGGTCAGTCTTATGTTTTGTGTAACGAGTGGAATAGCTATGGCAGACTCAAACGACCCGAAACTAGCGGAGCTCAAGAAGCGACTTAGTCCGATGCAATATCAGGTGACTCAGCAGTGTGGCACCGAGCCCCCGTTCCAAAACGAGTATTGGAACAATCACGCTGATGGAATCTACGTCGACATCGTCTCAGGCGAGCCGCTCTTTAGCTCCCTTGATAAGTTTGACTCAGGCACCGGGTGGCCAAGTTTCACCAAACCGATCGCCAAGCAAGTGATAGTTGAGAAGAGCGATCGTTCGCACGGTATGACACGAACGGAGGTCCGTTCAACTCGTGGGGACGCCCATCTCGGGCACGTATTCCCTGACGGTCCAGGGCCGGAGGGGACTCGCTACTGCATCAATTCAGCGTCTCTGCGCTTTGTTCCCGTTGATAAGCTTGATGCTGAGGGCTACGGAGAGTACAAACAGCTGTTCCAACCAAAAGGGAAGAACGACGCTGATAAAGCTAACTCAGAGGTAGCGGTGCTCGCTGGTGGTTGCTTCTGGGGGGTCGAGGAGTTGATCCGAGCGCTGCCAGGGGTGACCTCAACAGAGGTTGGCTATACGGGCGGCACGTTCCCAAATCCCAACTACGAGAAGGTGTCGGCTGGGACGAGTGGGCACGCCGAGAGCGTTCGGATCGTGTTTGACCCAACCAAGATTCAGTACGCGGATATCTTGCGCTACTTCTTTCGTCTGCACGATCCTACGACCCCAAATCGCCAAGGCAACGATCGCGGCACGCAGTATCGCTCCGCTATCTTCTTCACCTCGCCAGAGCAGGAGCGTATCGCTCGTGACGTAATCGCTGAAGTGACAACGGCTAAGAAGTGGAACGCTCCGATAGTAACGCAGGTTGTAGCCGCCTCCACCTGGTATCCCGCTGAGGAATATCATCAGGAATATCTTCAGAAGCATCCGAATGGGTACACGTGTCACTATCTACGTGATTAGTGAAGGAGCGCCCATGGGTTGCGTTGGTAAAGCCTCTAAAGCGAGAGTCGGAAGAGGATCTGCTTCGCTATCTCTCCAAATTGCGCTTTGAGTTGCTTGGGATCGCTGGTCGGATAGTATCCACCGATGTCGTCTTGAGAGAAGTTGTCCTTGTCCGCGTTCACTCCATGTATGTTTGTGTCTGAGTCTCGGCACTCGCCTCCAGAGCCCCTCGCTAAGCAGGACTGCGGCATCCCTGTGACGGGCCTCTCTGAGAAACCGAGATAGACTTTCTGTCCGTTTAGCGGATGTCTAGCGCAGCTCGCGGGTATTGGCCGCAGTTTAAGCCTAAAATCCGCCGTGGGTCGCCAAGTGGCGCCATCGAGCGAGGTTGTCTTGGCGTCACTGAATTTGATCGCCTCTGGCGACATTGCGAGTCGTTGCAGAAAGAAGTCTTTGCGTCGGTCAAAGTCTAACGCGTTCTGCATCGGATCATCGCAGTTGTTGCCATAGTAGGCGCTCGCGGACTCCCCGAGTCCCACCGCGAAGATCGTCGTGTTTTTCTCCTGGCGAAGATAGTCGGCGGTTCGAATAGCGCAGTAATATGGGAGCTCCGCCGTTTTGATAATTTCTCCCACTCGCTCGATAGATGTGTGCGTCGTGTTAGACCAAAAGCTCGACTGACCTTCACCTACGAATAATCTTACACCACGCTTTGACACCGGTATCTCGGCGTCCAGGGCCTCTAGGCAGCCGGCGGGAGCGGAGGGGTTGAAATCTGGCGAAAGATTCGGCTGAGCGTCGCTTCCGTAGAAGGGAACGGTAAAGTTAGCGGGAGGGTAGGCGAAACTGAGTGGGAATGGGCGAAGATAGCCGAGCGAAGGGGGCTCTAAATGCACGACACGACGCTGCTTGTGTTGATCATCGGAACCAAAGAGTTTTCTATCCAGACTCCAGGCCCGATCTACCACCCGTGAAGCGAAATAGAGCGAGTGATTGTAATTAAACTGGTCTGGGTTGTTGGGCGGTACCGCGCTGATCTTTGGAATCCCGCAGGTCTTGAATGCTGGGCCGACTCGGTCGATAAGACTTGTAACGGACGTTATGGGGTTAGCTTCGTCTCTGTTTACAAGGTAGCTAGGCCCATTCCAGAGATAATTGTCTTCGGCGGTGGTCAAAGGTTTAAAAACCTTCGTGTATGGCATTTTATCCGGCGCTGGAGCGCGGCACGAGGCTGACTGGTTCTCCATGTTACACCAAGGACTTTCGGGGGTGTGTCTAATCATGAACTCACCGTTTTCGTTGATGCGAAACTTCGCCGGCGGAGTGACGGTGTCAAAGCCTGGGTTTCCATCCTTGTCCTTAATAGCCGGGTGCCCATAGAACGGGTTGTTCGTCGTGGAGAGTGGATGGGTCTCTCGCCTCCCCCATTTTACAGTCCAGCCATACCAGTCATTATTAGTGGGGGCGAGGGTCTTTAAATCGGTTGGTTGATCACATGCGCTATTATTAGAACCGGGCTTGCAGAACCCTAAGCGATACACATTCGGAGCGCCGTCAGTAAAGAACACCACGAATGTGCGTGTGGATGCGCTCGCGGCGTCGGGCGTGGGTATCATCTCCGCGGATTTAATCAGCGCGTCGCACGGATTGGTTTGTCCTCCGACCGTTAAGCTGGCTATTATGTCCTTAATTCTCAGCAACCCACCGGTTCCCACCTCATTAAATATCCGCGGCTGAATTACGTCGTTTTGTTTTACCCCTGTTCCATACGAGATGATCCCGATCTCATCCTTGAACGGGTTGAAATAGTCGATAAAAGCTCCCGCCGCGATCTTAAGAGCGGACTGGTTGTCCTGCATGGAACCCGAGGTGTCTAGGAGCATAATGACTCGCGCCTTTGTCGTGGCGCTGTTTGAGCCGCTATCACTACTCGCTACCCAGCAGCGATTCTCCATGGCGGCTGTGGCGTCAGATGGCTGCTCGCACAGATTTGAGACCTCAATATTGAGAAGACTTGCCAGCTGAGAGAGAAGGATGGTTTTGGCGGCGTAGCGGACCCTAAGTTGGAATGTGTCAGTCTTCAGGTTGTAAACGGGATCCGTTGAAGTGGGAATATCAGAGCTCCACGCTGTGGTAGGAAGTTTATATTCAACCAGGTTGTTGGTGCTGGAGTTCCCCCCATTTGTTGAGACACCGTCGGGGAAAATGCTCGCTATCTGCGAGGTAAGCGTATTCGTGATCTCTGTCACGAGCTCGGCATACTTCTGTCCTTGAGGCGCGGATTGTCCGATCGCCTCGGCGCACTTATACCCGATAGGGGTGTCCTCTGCATTTCCAGCACAGGCAAGAGGGGCCCAGCCTTGGAACGCTCTGATGTTAATCGCCGTCGCCGCGGCGGAGCGGTTTAACAGATTTAACTTGTCTCGAGTAATATAAATGTTTCCGAGGTCCACGCCCAAGATCACTAATCCCAAGAGAGCGGGGAGGGCGAGAGTGAACATCACAAGCGCTACGCCGCGCTCGAACTGAGGGCGTTTTTTACACTGTGGCTTCATACGTAACTTTTCTTGACTCTATTGAGGGAATAAACGTCGCCAGCGGGCTCATGGTGAATTCAATTCTAGCGATTACCTTTCGGTTGCGAAGGGCGGATAGAGTCGCTGTTTTATCGTCCAGTGCCGTCGTGCAACCGCTGGGGGACGACGTGCATGTAACCTTACCTTTCTTGTTGCATGTCGTTGGGCTTATCTGTTCTATGTCGCAGCGGTATGCCTCCACCGTTATCGTGAGGGGCTCTGTGCCCGCCGATGTTGGTTTCGCAGTCTCCCAGCTCTCATTAAAAATTCCGAGGACCTCATCATTAATGCAAGTGCCAATTTGGACTAGAGTTTCTCCCGCTTCGCCCCTGACCTCTTCCTGATTGGTGGTTGAATTGACTTGAACAGTTGTGTGCGTTTTGTCGATACACCGATTATACGCGAGTGTCGCTACTTCACGGGCGAAGGTGATCCCTATCTCTTGGGCTTGAAGTTCCTGGTAAAATCGCAGCGCGGAGCCGGCGATTAAAAGCATCACGGGAGCGACCATGACAAACTCGGTCAGGACCGAGCCCCGTTCGTCTCGTTGGAGACGGCTACGAAGAGACACCCGCCTCCCTTTCGACGCTTTGTGGAAAGTCGCGATCATTCAGCCTCCGTCCGTTGGATCATGGCGACAGCTTTCGCACGTAGGGTAATACTTGGCGCCGCGATGCCTGCCAACGCCTCTGGTAGGAGGGGCTCCTCAGAGGTAACTTCAACCGAGAACGTATCACCAGGCTTGGCCTTGCTACCTGGCCACTGAAGAAGGGGTATCGGAGTACCGCTGATCGTGACTATGTGGCTCACCTTTATATTGGTCAGGCCCGAGAGTCCCGCGCCACTCGCTCGCGCCGCTAAGGTATTTGAAAAGTAATTTTGCCAGGTTGGCGTGCCTCTGGCGGCTCTATCCAGGGTAAATGTCATTCTCGTCGTCTCGGATACCTCATATTGCAGTCGTATTCCTTGGTAACAGATCACGAGAATACGGATTGAGCTCAGCAGCACCGCGAAAAAGAGTGGCATGGCGATGGCGGCTTCCACCATCGTGGCTCCAGACTCGCGCACATTGGAGTAGTTGTTCCGAGTTCTCATGAGGTCTTATATCCCCTTACGCCATCTCCTGTATCGGTCCAACATTGCGGAAACTTTATACCGATTACGTGGCTTCAGCTAGTATTTGAAAGAGATGTGCCGCCGTATCTGTTTGATATGACAGTGTTTTACGACCGGTAGAGAAAGGCTATCGACGCAATCTGACAAGCTCCATTACTATCGACCGCACCTATGAGTAATCCCCTTGGGAAGAACGTTCCCCACAGCGATGTATTTGATCCCACACTCCTTTTTCCGATTGAGCGAGTCCAGTCGAGAGTCAGGCTCGGAATCCGTGAGCCACTGCCGTTTGATGGTGTCGATCGATGGACGTGCTACGAGCTCGCGTGGCTCGACGCCGATGGATATCCGGTGGTTGGGATCGCGTCAATTGAATACCCGGCATCCTCGGAGAGGTTAGTGGAGTCGAAGAGCTTCAAGCTCTTTCTGGGAAGCATGAACTTCACTCGCTTCGCTTCTATAGGCGAGGTCGCCAAGGTTATCCGTGAAGCGCTCCAGACGGCGCTCAACGAGCCCGCGATATCCGTCTTGATTACGCCCGTATCGGAGTGGGTGCAGTGTCAGCTCGCGACACCCCCTGGTGAGTGTATCGACTCCATTCGCCCAACGGCGCACCACGCGGTGCGTTTAAAGAGCGGCGAAGAAGAGGTCGAGGAGACCCTGTATTCAAATCTTCTGCGGTCGCTGTGTCCCGTCACGGGACAGCCTGATTGGGGGAGCGTGGTGATCCGATATCGAGGCAAGGTGCTTGATCGCGCGTCTCTCTTTAGTTACCTCGTTGTGCACAGAAGTTATCAAGGTTTTCACGAGGAGTGTTGTGAGCGGCTCTTCTCGGACGTGATGACGGCGTGCGCGCCATCGAGCTTGTGGGTCGGGTGTTTCTATACCCGTCGAGGGGGGATCGATATTAATCCGGAGCGCTGGCTCGCGGGAACGTCTCGTCCACCGCCGCTTGGTCGGTTGGCGCGCCAGTAAGGTTTTGTGTCGAGAGTCTTGTCCACGAGAGCGCCTCTGCCTCGGTTGTTGGCGCCGTAGTCTCTTCCTCGGAGCGCTGTAGATCATGGAGCAAGGGTTTGAAATCCATCGGGACGCGTCGCGGATAGCGACTGTCAGTCAATGGGGAGCTTCCTTCGTTGAGGCGGTGGAGCGTAATGACCCGTCGTTGGAGCACCGACTCAGTCAGCTCGGGGGACTGTCACGATCTGAGTCCGCGGATCTCGGAGAGAGTGTCGCCACCTTGTGCCGCGCGAGCGCGAGAGATTGTTCATTTGAGACAGCCAGACGGATGCAGATGTATGGCGCGAGAGCCGTGGCGCGATTCGGTCTGGCGTTCTCTGATGAGATACTCAATGGTGATATCGCGCCCAGTCTCTTGCGCGCGGTTACTGATTACGAGGATTCACGACGATTTCCAAAGGGCACGATTCAGCTCTCGGCGATTCAGGCTCTGGGGCAAGTGGCGCCGCGACTTTCGGATGAGTTGGGTGAGAGGATCTGCGAGACGGTGCTTTCGTACGCGATGTCGCGCAAGGATGTGAACGGCTACGCGGAGATCCTGGCTATCTCGAGGTTTGAGAACCTGTTTAGGTGTGATCCATATGGTGTAAGAAACCAGAGTTGCGCGGAGACCTTTCGAGTCAGTCTTCGAGTCATCGAGCGGATGCTTCGAACGACAATCGGGGCACTCGCTGAGGCGAATACTGAAGATGAATGCCAACGAGCGATCGATACGCTGGTGCTCCCTCGTTTGGCGGGCGCGGCATGGCTCACCCTGCTTCCGGGAATCGCGGCGAGTGAAGACAGCGAAGTTCATGAGCTGATGGAATGCGTGATTGAGCACGTGGAATGGTTGATAAACCGTCCATACGGCTTTCCGGGATTCTTCTTCGGTGAGGACAGCGTGCGAGAGTTCGAGGCGGCGCGTAGCTCGTTGAGTCTCTCGCTCGGAATCGCGAGCCTAGCCGATCCAACCTATGAAAAAATCGTGACGGATCTGGCGCTCAGTCCTACATGGTTGGCGAAGACGCCTGAGACGGTTGGAAATACGCTCTTACGAGCCGTTTTGACCGAGGATCGTGAGTCAGTTCGCGAGCGCTATCAGCAATCCATTCCGCTTTATTTGGATTCGGTCGGAAGAGCGGGTTTGCGAGCGGAAGGGCAGGATACGATGGAGGCGTGCGCGCTGGCGTGGCATCTGGGATCCGCTGACCCAATAGTTCTCGTGGAGACGCTCGAGCATCTCTGTAACCCACACGCCCAGTTTTATCTCACGAAGGCGATCTGTCACCCGTCCCCGTGGGATTAGGCGCTTTACGCTCGTCCAGATCTGACTCTGTCAGCGTACCCTACCGCCGCGTAGTCAAAGGTCGCGGCGATATACCCTTGGATGAAGTCGGCGCTGGTCAACTTAAAGAAGTGCGTGTCATTAGCCTTACGAAAACTGTTGTCGACCGTAAGGACAACCTGCGCCATTTCCGGTCTCACAAGGAGTGGCTTCTCTCCGTTGAGCAAAGCGTTGCTTTGTCGCTCTTTATAGACGCCCTCTACTTCACGTAGGGTCTTTATAAAAGCACTGGAAAAATGCCCGTTAAGGACCTTGATGTTAATCTCCTTCACATCTCCGTTGGCGTGGAAGGATGTCATAATCGATCCATCCATACTCCCATGGCAGTCTCGATCCGCGGGTTTCGAGAGGAGATCTTGTAACATCTCCGTGCAACTATCTCTTGTAACGGCGACGAGTCCTAGGGTGAGAAACGAGGTCTGTAGATTGTTTTCCCGAGCG
>CAIVDM010000127.1 GCA_903904735.1 uncultured delta proteobacterium | reverse complement strand
ATACGCCAACGGATACACCAACGCACACCCCAACGGCGACCCCAACGACTACTCCGACGGAGACCCCAACAAATACGCCAACAGATACGCCAACGGATACACCAACGCACACCCCAACGGCGACCCCAACGACTACTCCGACGGAGACCCCAACAAATACGCCAACAGATACGCCAACGGATACACCAACGCATACTCCAACCGAGACACCAACCACCACGCCAACAGAGACGCCAACAAATACGCCAACGGATACGCCAACGGATACACCAACGCACACCCCAACGGCGACCCCAACGACTACGCCGACGGAGACCCCAACAAGTACGCCGACGGATACGCCAACGGATACACCAACGCATACTCCAACCGAGACACCAACCACCACGCCAACAGAGACGCCAACAAATACGCCAACGGATACGCCAACGGCTACTCCAACGCACACTCCAACGGATACGCCAACCACGACTCCGACAGAGACGCCAACAAGTACGCCAACAGATACGCCAACGGCTACTCCAACGCACACTCCGACGGAGACACCAACGACCACGCCAACAGAGACGCCAACAAGTACGCCGACGGATACGCCAACAGCTACTCCAACGCACACTCCGACGGAGACGCCAACAAATACACCGACAGAGACTCCAACAAATACGCCAACGGATACGCCAACGACTACGCCGACAGAGACCCCGACAAACACGCCAACAGATACGCCAACGGCTACTCCAACGCACACTCCGACGCAGACGCCAACTCAGTCACCAACTAGTACGCCAAGCAGCACGCCTACGAATACGCCGACAATGACTTCGACAGCGACTCCGACAGAGACGCCAACGGATACACCGACGTCGAGTCCAACATACACACCAACGGAGACGCCGACATCGACACCAAGTCACACGCCAACCCATACTCCAACAGTCACGCCGACTAGTACGAGCACCAATACGCCGACTTTCACGCCGACCGCGACTAATACATATACACCGACGAATACGTCAACGCCGACACATACCCCAACTCCGACACCGACACCCACAGACACGCCGAGCACCTATCAAATGAGCTTCCAGATCGTGCGTCGTGCTGATGGAGCGCGAAGCGCCACTGAAGGCTCCTCAGAAGCTCAGGCGGTGCTCGCTGGCACGCCGATTCCTGGTGTGAGAGTTGAAATTCACGCGGACATCGCCACTACGCCAATCGCGATCTACGAGGTAATAACCGACAAAGATGGTAATCCAGCTTCCTCAGTAGTTGTTGATAGCGCGTCTAATATTCGCATCAAGTCCAAGGACGAGACTATCGCGAAGTTTGATGTCGCTGGCGCCGCGAGTGAGTTCATCGCCCAGCGTCAGCCGACGATCGTCGCGACGCCGATGGTAGAGCAGGGAGGCGCGTGTCTCAGAACAGTTGAGGGAACTCCGGTGGTGGAGTTTAAGTACAATAACTTCAACACCCAGGACTCACAGATTCCAGTGACGAGTCTGAACCCTGACCTCTATGGAACACCGACAACGCCGGATGATGATCTGCTGCTCAACAGCATCCGAAACGCGGAAGGAACTCCGACCGTACCGGTGGCGACGCAGCTAGCGCCTCCGACGTTCGACAAGGATCAGCTCTTTAAGGGCGGTAGCTCAAGCTTCTCTATACCGTTTGATCCAAATCTCGGAGCGTTGACATGGTACTTGCTCGGACAGCAGACCCGAGTCGATGGCGCTACGCAGCTCTGTGAAGGTGGAGGTACCTCGGGCTGCACTCCGATTTCAACAGATGACATCTATGCTCAATTTAGAGGCTCGGTCTCGGGCACGCTCAAGCTCTCAGCGAAGTTTATGAAGCGAGGCCGAAGCCCGTATCTCAAGACGACACCTGCCGCTATCATCCGAACCAAGGTATTGCTCAACCGTCTGGCGGGAGCATACAGGTGTCCAGAGAATGTCACGCTAGCGGCCGCGTGCGTGAAGCGCCCATTCCCAGTGGACGAGTTCATTAAGTCACATGACTACATCTTTAGTAAGCCGAGCCCAGTGCAAGCGAAAGCGTTTGAGAAACTCAGAAAGGCATACACTAAACGCTATCGAAATTTCCTACTCCGAAATTATCCGAAGTATGTCGTAGTGTGTCCTAAATAATCGCGCAAACGACGATATGGCCGAGCGCTATGACGGACGGAGGGTCTAGCCAAAGAGCGCAGAGCTCTAAAATCTTCTAAACGCTTCTTAAAGCAACCTGATATCGAAAAGCCGAATAAGATAAAGCTGAGCGCAGAAGATGAGCAGAAGGATAAACTGAAAGTACGCTTTTCTCGTCTTGTGTTTAAAAAAATGAGCGCCGAAGAAGATACCAGCTGTCCCGCCCAGGAGAGCGATCGTCAAAAGAACAAGTTCCGGGACCCGTAATGATTGAGAGCGGGCAAGAGACTTATCAAATCCAATGTAAGCGAATCCGGTCGCGCTCAGAGAAATCGCCAGGATGACGCCCCACGCGAGCGTGGTTGTTAAGGTGAGTCCGAGAATAGCGGATATGAAAATTAGGGCAGCGAATAAGGAAAAGTAAAGACGCGGGTTTGAGGAAGTCACAGACCTAGTATCCAAGTGGGCTCGTCTATCCGTCTAGTTTGAATGTGATGGGTACTACAAGCGCTAAAGATTGCTTACGCAAGTCTGGAGGAAACGCGGGGAACGGAGCGGCGCGATCAACCATCGCCTTAAGCTCCTCATCCAGGATAGGGGATTCAGTAGACTGAATAATGTCAAACTCTGACAAAGAGCCATCGGCGGCGATCTCGATTCGAATTGTGGCGTCTCCCGTCATTCGGCGACGGAGAGCCCGCTCTGGATAGCGTTTCGCTCGAGCGAGGAGAGACGCCACCATATCTTGATAGTTGATTCGCGCTTGTTCCAATCCAGTCGCCTCACCGTTCGGAACGCCAAGAGTTTGTTTGGGATCCGAAGGAGTGGCAGCGCGCGCTGAAGACGGCTCCCGCGCGCTTTGAGTAACGCGGGGCAGGGGAGACACTACCTTGGTTTCCTTCTCTCGTTCGACAGTACGCTGGGGACTCAATTCCTGGCGCGCAGCCTCAGGAGGTTTCGGAGCGGCGGCCCCTTTCGGAAGGCTCGTCTCAAGGGCGGAGAGCGGAACAACTTCAATATCATACAAACGAGTCACTTCGGCCGTGGATAAAGTCGCGCGCGAGCTGATTAGATTCCATCCCAATAGCGCGAGCGTCATATGCAGCAAGGCGGAAAGAATGATTCCCTTCCTCGCGTCAGTCGTGGAATGAACACGAGTCGACCCTCCCGGAATAGGGTGCCTCAAGGGTGTATCCAAAGGACTGTTTTGATAGCCACTATTAGTCATTGTACGTCTATAAGCGCTCGTGCTTAAACCTAGAGAGGTTATGCGGAGAAAATACTACGAATGACTTTCTAAGACCAATGAGGCGAGATCGCCTGCCGTGTTGATGAAGGGGCGCTGCTAAGTCGTTGAAAATACAGAGCATGTCTCTCGCATGATGAGCCCTCACGCATTTTGCGAAGAACGGAGCTATCGCTGCATCTAACCGAAAGCAATCACTTATCCGTTATAGTAGACCACTGTCAGGTCGTGAAAAGGCGACTCGCACTCGTGAAACAAGCTCGCAACGCACTACTCATCCTGACGCTCGCTGCCGCGATTCTCTTTCGTCGAGAGTGTGTAGCACAGGTCGAGAGCGAGTCTGAAGACGGTTCCACATCCCCATATGCCTTGGGAGACCTCGGTAGAGAAAAGCTCGCCGAGCAAGGCTACAGAATTGAGATCTTCGCGATGAACGACACATGGGGTAACACCACGGGAGGCGTGTCTCGACGGGCGCGCGTCCTGGGAAACCTTTACACGATGGCGGAGATCGACACAGAGAAAGCGGGGTGGTGGGACGCCGGACGAATTCACTTCGAAGGAGTGTACATTTACGGAGGGCGACCGGTTCGAGCTGTTGGTGATTTCCAGTATACAAGCAGTATCGACTCGTTTGAGACCTATGACATATGGGAGTCTTACTACGAGCACAGCGTGAGTGATGATCGTCTCAAGGTACTCATTGGTATCAAGGACCTGACACGCGAGTTCGCGGTTCTTCAATTCGCGTATCGGGGAATAAACAGTTCCTTTACGACCCCAGCGACGATTACACAGTACGGATACTCATTCTATCCAACTACTGGCCTAGGCATTCAGGCGTTCGCTAAGACCTCTGAGGACACCTACGTCCTGGCCGCTGTTTACGATGGGAAGCCCAGCGGACCGATTACCTGGAGGAGTCATGATTATGGGCTCTCTTCCAGAGATGGCGCGTATTGTATCTCAGAGTTTGGATACGAAGACACTAAGGTGTCTGATTCATATGGAAAGCTAGCCCTTGGCGCTTGGCATAACACCGGGCATTTCACGGACATCAATGGATATGAGCGCACAGGCAATACGGGAGTGTACTTAATCGGGGAAAGAATGCTTCTCGCCGAGAGTGAAGGTTCTTCTCAAGGGCTGGGAGTGTTCGGCCAAGCGGGACAGGCCGCGCAGGATCGGAATCCGAACTCGTGGTATTTTGGTGGCGGGCTCCATTACCAGGGTCCTATTCCGGATCGCGACGATGACGAGCTCTTGCTTGCCGTCAATATGGCCACTTTTTCCAGTCGCTATAGAAGCGCCTATCCCGGAACAGAGTACGCTGAGCGGGTGGTCGAACTAAGTTATCGTATGACTTTGACTCCGTACCTTACCCTGACTCCCGACGTTCAGTACGTGAATAACCCGGGCGGCGACCCAACACACAACGACGCCGTCGTTGTGTATCTGCGAAGCGAAGTGCTGTTGTAGTTATCTCAGTCACTACACAGTCATGCGGTGACCGAATTCTCCCTACACTAATAGCCGCGATTGTTCGCCTGCAGAGCCATCTTTCGTATGCGAATTGACTTCGGCGTAACCTCAACAAGCTCATCATCTCGGATGAACTCAATCGCCTTTTCCAGCGTCATTGGGACCACTGGCAATATCGCCTCTGTGCTATACTATCAATTGGCCTGCCTCGTGGCGGAGAAGGGCCTTGAGTCAAACGTCACTCGGGCGTTCTTTGACGGATGCGGTGGGGACTCTTTCGACATATCCGGAGAGTTGGAGCGTTTTACCCTGTATGGACTCATGCGCGCCACAGCCTCCGCGCGCGATAGGTGCCCGAGTCTCGTGGGCGAAAATATCGAACGAACAAGACCGGCCCTTGAGTGCGCGTTGAAGCGAGACTTCTCACTGTAGTCAACATTTTGTCCGCCGACGCAGAGTGCCTCTGTGAGGCTATTGATGAACTACACCTCGTACTACTCATTCGAACCGTCGCCTGATGACCTCTAAACTCCGCTTCCTTGGTGACGGTACCGGAGGCGTGTATGTGCAATGCCACTTTTCGCAACTTAGCTCATCCTCGGGCGCTCCCCTTAGACCACGTTGGAGCCAAAAATACGAATTTCGCCCCTCACCGAATCGCATTTGAGAGACCGTGATTCGGTCCACTACTACAGATCACTACTTGCAAAAAAGCGATCGATTTCCTTAATCATCTTACGCCGTACTTCCGGCACGCATCCGCTAGTTCGCCTGTCGCTTCCACCTCTTTGAGGATCTTTACGATTTGCTCCTAAGTGTATTTCTTCTTCATTCGGTCCCACTGGTTAGAGGAAACTCTACATCATTCTGGTGCTATGAGGGGGGAGCAGATCAGAATCATCACAGACCATGGTGTGTGGTGAATTACTTCGCCTTCCTTACAAGAGGCAAAGCCGAAGCCTTCGAGAGCAACCTCAAAACAAGCGCAGGTCGGCGGTTCCAAATGAGACATTTTGGGGAATAGGCTCTTGGGGGAACTCTCCTTTTACAGAGGCCGCATGGCCGGATACTAGGAGAACAAGGTAGCGAATCACTTTCCCAATTAAAAAGAAAACACCCCTGCCCAATTGATTCTTCGACAGGGGTGTTTGTTGTTACGCGTTCTCGCGAGACACTCGCTCGACTATTTTGCTTTTACTCCGAACGGCCAAACGAGGATAACCTCGGTACCGTACGTGCTGCAGAGAAAGTGTCCTGCACCCGCCCCGGTAGGAGCCTGGGGAATCTTCGAGTATGCGCACTCAAATCTTCCCCTGATTTCATAGGCCTCTCCTGCTTTCAGATCCGTAAGCACAATAGACTTAAAGAGAGATTGGTGCGCTTGATCGCATGATCTGCCTACGAGCTTTGAAAGAACCCTTCGCGCGTTTTTCCCCCTCCCGGCATAGAGATCCAAGTATATCGAACCGCAGGCGCTGCCTACGTCAGAGCTCCTTGCCAAGAGTCCACTACTTACGTTTGCGGTTACACTAGCCGCCAAGCCAGAAAAGCTCATCTCGACAGCAAAGGACTTGGTCGGACAGAGAACCCCGTTTTCTCCGCAACTCCCGGAAGGGTCCAATTTAAATGGGATAACTTCGATATCACTCTGATTGAAGGGAAGATTGTCGCGTTTCAGTACAAGCCCTTTCTTAGTTTCGCTTGGCTTCGTTGTTCCTACTTCAATCTTTGGTGAGCAGGTAAGATCAGAACCTGGAACACAAACCGCGACAGCGCTATTCGGCGCGCTGCTGGTACCTGAATTGCAATCCTGTGAACAGTTGGAACTGTTTTCAGCGACAGGACAGCCTACCGCTTGGCATGTGATATTTTGGCAGATTCCGTCTCCGCAATAAGAGCCGACGATTTTTCCTTGAGCAGAGGCCTCTTGAACCAGCAGTGCCCCCGCTACACAACAGATAAGACTTAATCCTCGAAACATTCGTGACGCTTTCATTCGGTCTTTCTCCAAATACCTTAAATAAAAAAATAGTTGCGGAGGCGCATAAATTCGCTTCTCGAACCTCTCGCGACGCATCAGAGAGAAAGAACAGAGTCGCCGTCGAAGCCTTCAACTGAACTCTGGAATCTTCCCAAATGTGGCTCACTACGGGTTTCCCTTCCCTGCGCGGCGGTTGAAAACTGAACCTGATTAAAGATTCGACTGAGAGGGAGAGGTCCCGCAGCCGCTTTCTTCGGTGTAGCAGCACCCGAGCCCTTCGCGCTTCCCGAGGCTAGCCTCGTAAACGCGGAAGGGTTACGAGACGCTTTGGGGGCATAGTCATAATCACCCATGTCACAACCTCACTGTCTCAAAAGGAGACCCACTTCCAACCACAAAGCCCTGGCCGCGGCCCCTACGTCCTATCACAACAAACCGGAGTTGCCACAGTGGCCCAGAGTGGCGCAGCGCGCCCCCAAACCAAAAAACACTCAGATCTTTCTCGTTATTCAACCGTTCTTCCTCTCTGCAAGGACAAATATCGGCTCACCTAGCATTTGCTAAACGATCGGCTGCTAAAAGCAAAACCTCACTCCGGGATCAGCCCTCATTCCAAACAGTGGACCAAAACACCCTCAACGCCATCAAGACGAGCTAACTACTCGGTTCTACTGAACCTCTATGATTGAGGTAGCTACCCTGGTCGAGCACGCTCGATATCTCAGTGCCCACCTGTAGGACGGAGAGTATGCTCACATGACTAGCTGGCTTGCACTGAAACTGAGGGCGGGGTCCTGCGTGGCATTAGGTCGCTCATCTGCACCCGAAAAAGTGCTGCTAGGGGCACGGAATCGCAATACCCAGCAGAAGCTGGATTTGTGCTTCTCGTTGAGGGGATTAGACGCATGAACGAGACTCACTCACCGAAACTGCCCGCTCCCTAGGTCGATGCTGTGGCGCAGCTTCTCCAAGCCACCGATCTACAATCCCTAGGCACCTTCGGGCACAACCTCAGTGGAACATCTACTTGTGAGTAAAGTGCCACCCGTATTTTGACCCCACACTACTTCTGCGTATGTAGCGACTTAGCACTTTTGTACGAGGCTTATGATTTCAGTTCTCATACTGAAGTATGAGACGTTTCCACCTTCGCTCTGACGAGCTACCGCGGACACGCCCACCTGCGACCTAGCGAGCTACGGCGGACAAGCCCACCTGCGACCTAGCGAGCTACGGCGGACAAGCCCACCTGCGACCTAGCGAGTTACGGCGAGCAATCCGCTTTGCAGCTTGTCGTCTCTCGTTCGAGCGAGTACTCGACACTGTTATTTCACGGTCCTCAATGTCGATCGTAACACACTAACAACGCTCGGCTTCTTTAGCCGGTCCTATTGGTTATACCGGTGGAACTTGTGAGTATGTTGCCGTGTCAAAAAACGATCTGTAAGCTCCACGCGGCTCGTGTATCTCCGAAACAAGTTGATTTTTACTATGTGGCGACAGAGTCGCCCATTAACTAATAGCCGCGCTTGTTCGCCTGCAGAGCCATCTTTCGTATGCGAATTGACTTCGGTGTAACCTCAACAAGCTCATCATCTCGGATGAACTCGATCGCCTTTTCCAGCGTCATTGGGACGACAGGTGAGAGGATTACGTTCTCATCCTTCGCCGCGGCGCGGATGTTTGTCAGCTTCTTCTCACGGCAAATGTTCACGTTGAGATCGTTGTCGCGATTGTGCTCGCCGACCACCATACCCTCGTACACCGGGTCTCCTGGCTCGACAAATATCTTTCCGCGCGGCTGTAAACCGAAGATCGCGTAAGGAATCGCCTCTCCCTGACGGTCAGCGACGAGCGAACCGCTGAGGCGTGACGCGAAGTCTCCCTTAAACGGCTCGTATCCCTTAAGGTAAGAGTTCATGATCCCGGTCCCGCGGGTGTCCGTGAGGAACTCGTTCCGGTATCCGATCAAGCCTCGTGAAGGTATCTCAAATTCAAGACGTACACGTCCTGAACCGTGGTTAACCATGTTAACCATCTTTCCACGTCGAATCGCGAGCTTCTCAGTGAGGATGCCGATGAACGCCTCGTCGCAGTCAATCAAGACGCGCTCAATAGGCTCGTGACGCACCCCATCAATCTCCTTGAAGATGATCTGAGGTCGGCCAACGGTGACCTCAAATCCCTCACGGCGCATCGTCTCGATGAGGATCGCCATCTGGAACTCACCGCGGCCACGCACGAGCACACTCTCGTCCTCTTTGGAGTCCTCAATCTTGAGTGCCACGTTGAATAGAGCTTCTTTGTAGAGACGCTCCTTGATTTTTTGCGGCTGAACAAGCTTGCCTTCCTTGCCTGAGAAGGGGGAGGTGTTCGCCATGAACTTCATCGAAATAGTCGGATCATCGACGGTGATACGCGGCAGCGCCTCTGGAGCCTCGATTGTGCAGATCGTGTCCCCGATCGCCACATTCTCCACCCCTGAGAGGATAATGATCTCTCCGGCCTGGGTCTCCTCGACTTCCTCGAAGGATATTCCCTGGTACACCTGGAGCTTTGTCACGCGTAGCGGAACTGGCTTTCCATCAGCCCCGATACAGCAAAGTCGCTCATTTTTTCGGACTGAGCCGTTGAAGACACGACCGATAGCGAGACGACCGAGGTAGTCAGAATACGAGAGGTTGGAAACCAACATCTGAAATGGTTTGGTGGTATCGTACGCCGGACCTGGCACATTCTTCACAATCGCGTCGAAGAGTGGCGCGAGATTCGTCCCTCGCCCCTCAAGAGTCGTTTGAGCTATGCCGTCTCGTCCAATCGCGTATAGAAGCGGGAACTCCAATTGGTCCTCTGTGGCGTCGAGGTCGATGAAGAGATCGTATACCTCGTTGAGCACCTCCTGAGGTCGCGCGTCGTGCCGATCGATCTTGTTTATTACCACGATGATAGAGCGCTTCGCCTCAAGAGCCTTCTTAAGCACGAATCGAGTTTGTGGCAGGGGACCTTCCGACGCGTCAACGAGGAGAACAACTCCATCGACCATCATCATCGCCCGCTCAACCTCTCCACCAAAATCGGCGTGACCTGGGGTGTCGAGAATATTAATCTTTACGTCACCCCATCGAACCGAGCAGTTTTTCGCGGCGATCGTGATTCCGCGCTCTCGCTCCAGATCCATACTATCCATGACACGGTCAGCGACCTCCTGGTTTGAGCGGAACATGCCGCTCTGCCGGAAGAGATGGTCTACGAGGGTAGTTTTTCCGTGGTCAACGTGCGCTATGATAGCGATATTGCGGAGGTTCTGATTGTTCGCGGTATTTTCGTTTTTCATGCGGGCGCCATGGTAGCCTGGACTACGCAATTAAGCAAAGTCTTGGCGGTCCCAGGCGTGGCTTACCGGAGGGGCAGATTTGAATGGTGAACGTTCGTGAGAACTCTACCGGAATAAATGCCCCTGAGGTGGATGGATAACTGCTCCGTAATGAATACCGAACGGTGTTGTCCTCCGGTGCATCCAAAGCCCACGGAAAGGAACGTAAACCCGCGTGAAAGGTAGTTCTCCACTGAAGCGGATACCAGCGCGAACACATGGTCTTTAAACACATGCACCTCGGGGGTCGCCATGAGATAAGCGATGACTTCGGTATCTAAGCCGGTCTGAGTTTTGAAATGGTCAAGACGCCCCGGGTTGGGAAGTGCCCTACAATCAAAAACGAACCCGCCGCCGTGACGACCCTCTGATGATGAGAAGAGCCTCGCGGGCAGCTCTCGCTTGTAGGAGAAGCTGGTTACCTCAACAGTTAACGGGGTCTGCGACGTTTCAATCATACAACACCTGACTGACTCAACTTATCACGTAATCGCGCCACACAGGCGCTCAGTTTTGGGAGGGCAAGGGGTAGCCCTCCCGCATGAAGTTCTTGTGAGAGAGTTTCAACCGCCGCGGGAATACTATCAGCGAAATATCGCTTGCCAGCGGCAAGTCCCTGTCTGCCATAAACTCCCAACACCTGCAGCATTCGGCACACGATGAACCCTGAATAGAAGCGGTAAAACGCCTCCTGGTCAAGCGCGTGATACGAGGAGGCTTTTGTCACATAATAGCGGGCTAATTTCTTCCGGGATTCAGTGGGGATCCTTGTGCTCGATTGATACAAAAGAGAAGCCACGTCGTATTGCAGTGGTCCCCTGCGCCCACTTTGAAAATCAATAAAGAAGGGCTTGCCGTTCGTGAGCATGATGTTGCGGGATTGAAAATCTCGATACACGAAGAACTGGTCTTCAGCGTCCTCAAGAAAGTCGATCAGAGTCACGAAATCTTTGGTCAACGAGGTTATGTCGAAGTCGGGTAGAAGGCGCGCCACAAGGTCCGTTCCGAACGCAGCGCAGTCGCCCGCGAATGTGCCTGGCAAAAGATCCGTCTCGGGATAGCACCGCGTGAAATCAAAACTAGAAGCGCACTCAACTTGAAAGCGAAGCAAGTTATCCAGAGCCGCCTGATAGTGCGTCTCCACGCTATGAGGGAAAAGCTCTCCCGTTCGGGTCCTCTCAGTATGCAAAAAATCGAAGAGCGTCGTATCGCCCAGATCGTCCTCCAGGTATACATGGCGAGCCGCGTCATAGTAGTGAATCGCCGGTACAGGTAGACCCACTTTGGAGAAGAAACGGGCGAAACTAACAAACGCGTCGTTCTCCTCACGAACCGGATTTACCACCCCAATCAGACATAGAGACGCGTCGCGTACGCGATAAATCCGGCGGTCCGAGGCGTGTTGCCTAAGCGCCGAGATCGAGCTCGGCTGACGACCAGTGCACTCGTAAAATGATTGGGTCAAAAGTGCGTGGTCATTATGCTCAATAGTCATGAATCTCTAGAGTAGCAGTAGAGTCGTCAGACCCCAAGAGTTTCAGTGGGTTAGGGCAAGACAGCGTAAGTGTGTTAAGATAGCCTGAGGATTCAATAGGTTACGCCAATTCTCATCTGCTGACTTGGATCCCCCAATTCCACAGCTACCTTCTCCGCCGTTTGTTCATCTTAACCAATTGAACAAGGAAAGAAGCACTCCATGGACAGGGAACTCACAAATCCAGAGAAAGCCGCGCTAACACTCCTCAGCCTCGGTAGGGATGTCGCCGCGCAGGTAATGCAAAACCTTAATGAGTCTGAGGTTAAGGCGATATCACGAGCCTTTCTGAATGTCTCTGAGGTTAACCGAGAGACACAATTAGGTACCTCGGTGGACTTCCTAAAAATGTTGCGTGCCAGCCACACGATGTTGGTTGATGGCCGCGAGTTCGCGAAGAGCGTTATCTCAACCGCGTTTGACCAGAGTAAGAGCGAGGCGCTGCTGGAGTACGTCAATGGCACGAGAAAGCTGCCGATCGGAACGATAATTGGCGGAGTTCCTGAGAAGCTTCTCTACGGATTCGTATCCGCTGAGCATCCCCAGACAGTCGCGTTTCTCATGACCGTCATGAATCCTGATCAAGCCGCATCGGTGCTCAAGCTCATGCAGCCAGAGATTCAAACGGATATTTTGATTCGCATTTCAAACCTATCGAATGTTAAAGCTGATATCGTGGATGAGGTTCGCGACGTGCTTCAAAGTCAACTCTCCGGAGATGGCTCGACCGCCGAGGAGATCGGAGGACCGAAGTCAGCGGCGGATATATTGAATTTCATTGATCGCACAAGTGAAGAGCGAATTATCGCCGAGATTGAGGAGACATTCCCAGATCTCGCCGAGACAATTCGCAATCTCATGTTCACCTTCGAGGATGTTAAGAAGATCGACGACCGCGGAGTTCAGACTGTTCTCAAAGATGTGCCACGCGAGCAGTTGGTGTTGGCGCTCAAGACCGCGAGTCCAGACCTTCGAGAGGTTGTGTTTCGCAATGTGTCACAGCGCGCCGCTGAGATGATCAAAGAGGATCTCGAGGCGCTTGGCCCAACAAAACTCAAAGACGTTGAGAAGGCTCAGCAGAGTATCGTGGATATCGTTCGTCGCCTCGAGGAGGACGGCAAGATCGTTATCGGCGGTGGTGGTGGTGGCGATCAGTTGGTGTAGTCAGCGAGCGCTTCAAGCTTCTGAGTTTAATGGTAAACGATCTTTTTGCTCTCGATATCCGTTATGTCGATATCAGCCTTATGGCCAGCGAAGCCACTCGCCGAGAAGCCTTGCTCAAAATTCTTGGTTAGGTTCTGAACTTGCCGCCTAAAGGCGAGCAGTTTGTAAGCGATATAGCAAAAGATAGCGCCAAACATCAGTAAACAGAACGCGATCACACCCAGCACGAACTTAGGAGCGACCAACAACGTTAATCCAAGGACTATCAGCAGCAGTCCTGGCATGAATGGTACCGTGCGATGACTCTTTGTGACCCCTTTGGTTGAAAAGAAAGAATTCCAGTCTGTACGATTTGTTTGCATACGGCTGTTAGTGTACCTCACCTTTATGTAGTTAACCACGACCGCGGCCCATTCCAACTAAAAAAGATCGCGGGGATTTTCGCTGGCTGGTTGGGCTCGCCTTCTTTTCATCAAATTAAGTTTCATGAAATCAGCTTGAATCGTACCATGCTTGTGGCAGCATTTGCCTATTCCGTGACCGTACGCGCTTAACTACCATCGTATTAACCTGTGACCATCGAACCAACCTCAACGCGAATAACAATAATTGGAACCGTCCTTGAGGTTTCTCGTCGATTCATCACGATCCTTGGAGCTGATGCCCGGGTTGTCACAGGAACGGGGTCCTCGAAGACCCTTGAGGTGGTGGCGGGAGACGCCGTTTCATTCGAACAGCGGGATGGTGAGGTCTTCGTCACGGCGGTAGAGCCCTCCAGTCGAAACCTGTTTCGCTCAACCAATGGTAAGCTCAAGAAAATGGGAGCCAACATCGACGCGCTTCTTGTCATTACGGCATCGGGCTCGACGTTTAATCCCGTAGTTATCGACCGGATGCTCGTAGCGGCGCAGGTGCAATCGATACCCGCCACCTTGGTAGTGAACAAGATAGACCTTGGCACAGAACACCTGGATGAGATGGTGGCGGTTTATCAACGAATCGGAGTGCCGGTGATTTTCTCAAGCGCCAAGCAGGGAGATGGAATCGATCGAATTGTATCGATAGTGCGAGAACCAACGGCGCGTGTCCTCGCGCTGTGCGGAGTGTCCGGGGTCGGAAAGAGCTCGATTTTGAACAAGCTTATCCCTGGCACCAGGACGAAGACGGGCGCGGTGAGCGATAAGACAGGACAAGGTAAGCAAACCACCACGCAGCCACGAGGCTTTCTGTATGGAGAGCCGTCAGCTGAGCAAAAGATAATCATTGATCTTCCGGGCGTCCAGTTCTTTGGACTCTCGCACATATCGCTTGAGCAAGTGGGCCTGGCGTTTCAGGAGATACGCGAGGCCGCGAGCGGCTGTCGTTTTGGCGACTGCAAACACCTTAAAGAGCCCGAGTGCGCTGTGAAAGAGGCCGTGGACCGAGGTGAGATCACCCCATGGAGGTATGAATCATATCTTCAGATTGTCGAAGAGATTCGAGACGCGCTCCCCACATGGCGTCAGTAGTCGGCCATCTTTCCGTACGCTACAGGAAAATCTAGATTACTTGCCGGCGCTCGGTATAGGATTCCCATTCTCATGAGTGACAGCACCGCGCGCCACGATCACGAATCCGCAGAGCTCTCTTGGAGTGATGTGCTTCGAACAGAGAAGCAGAAACCTTACTTCAAAGAGGTGCTGGCGTTCGTTGAAGCGGAGCGGGCGAAGGGAAAGGTGATCTATCCCAAGAGCTCAGACGTATTTAACGCGCTCTCCCTGACTCCGTTCTCAAATGTGAAACTCGTTATCCTCGGGCAGGATCCTTACCACGGACTAAATCAGGCGCATGGGCTGTGTTTTTCGGTTAAGTCACCTACGCCACCACCACCGTCACTACGGAATATCTTTCAAGAGCTCGAGGCTGATGTCGGGATCCCTAAGCCTACTCACGGCAATCTCCAGGCGTGGGCGGAACGGGGAGTGCTTCTTCTGAACGCGGTGCTCACCGTGGAGGAGCAAAAACCTGGCTCTCACGCCAACAAAGGTTGGGAGACCTTTACTGATCGCGTTATCAGGGAACTCAATGATCACAAAGAGCACATCGTCTTTTTACTTTGGGGATCGTATGCCCAGAAGAAGGCGGCTTTTGTGGATCGCTCTAAGCACCTTGTACTGGAGGCTCCGCATCCATCGCCCTTATCGGCACATCGGGGGTTTCTCGGGTGTCGACACTTCTCAAAAGCTAATAACTACTTGCAATCCCATGGCATCGCCCTAATAGACTGGTCGCTACCGCCAAAGTAACGAGCACGCAGTGTCCGAATATCGCCACTAATAGCCCCTATGTTCTCGTAATTTCAGCCAGTTGCCAGCTCCTAGCCTGGCATACCCTGTGCAATGTACCCGTTGCAGGGTGGTGAAAAATGATTTCCTGTTGCGCATTTCGATAGTTCGACTGCAACTTCGTTGGAGCCGCCGAAAAAATCCTCAACGTATCTCAGTGGATACGCCTCCGGTTTTTTCGTCGTCTCCGCCTCGTTTCGTCAAAACTCTCAAAATGCTCACGACGGAACCTTTTTT